>JAEEXQ010000043.1 GCA_016287875.1 Bacteroidales bacterium
CTCGGTCCAGGCCTGCGCAAGTATGGTTTCCGCGGGAGAGCCTATCATTATGCCGGTGTAGCAGGGATTCGGCCATTTGGGGAGCCATCCTCCCTCGTGATACATCTCCACGAGACTCTGCATCATGTCATCTACCCGCTCGGGCACTACCAGACAGAGAAGCGGATGCTCTGCGCGGTAGGTATCCCACATCGACCAGCAGTTGTACATCTTGCCTTCGTGTATGCTGTCGTCGAACGCGGAATAGTACCTGCCGTCCTCGTCGATACGCCTCGGATAAAGCAGGGCGTGGTAGAGGCCGGTGTAGAAAATGGTCTTCACATCGTCGTCGGCATCTATGCAGAGCTTGCCGAACTGCTCGGCCCAGGCCTTTCTGGACTCCTTGGCCACCTGACTTACGCCCTTCCTTCCGATTTCGGCGGCAAGATTTGCCTTTGCCTGCTCCACGCTCAGCAAAGATACGCCTACCTTTATGGTAAGGGGCTTTGCGGCCGTGCCAAAGCTGGCATAACCGTGGCACGCGTCGCCAAGGTCATCCAGCACCTCTGTGGCCACTGCGGGCCGGGAGAACTCCATATAGAAGTATCCCTTGAAATTGGGTTTGGGGCTGGTATGCTGACCGTCGAACATGTCGCTGTTCCAGCCAAAGGCACTCCTGCCGTCCGCCGAGAACTCGAGATGTCCGGGAAGTGCCGCAGGGTTGGTCCTGTTGCCCTCGCATTTGCGGGAGGCATCGATTACTATATGGTTCGCGGCAGAAATCTCATAGATGGAAGAATGGTCGGCACCGGCATAGCGGGTACGTATGCCTCCGGCTGTGACTTTTCCGCAGTAAGGGGTATATTCCTGACTCTCTATCTTCTGTCCCCTCTCCTCGTATGCAAGCACCGGAGAAGGTCCGCACTGAGGCTGGAACGAGACCTGTCCCCACTCGCCCATCCATATAGCAGGCTGACGGGTGCCTATGAATCCGAGCAGGAGTGTGTCCGCCTCGTTGAAGCTTAGCACTCCGACCTCGGTCAGGCGGGTCATAGGGACCCATTGGATGGAGCCGAACGGCACGCCGGCCATGGGCATCATCCCCCCGTACTGGGTACCCGTGCCCTCGGTACCGATGAGCGTATCAACGTAAGAGAGTTGCTTAATGCCTTTGTCCGGCCTGCACGAAACTAGCATGCAGGCGGACAAAGACAACGCTATGACGAATGCGTAAGTTCTGTTCATCTTTCAAGCACGGTTGGGAAAACGGGCCATAGAGGGCCTCCGTCCACATTGTATTTCATATCGAGGCACTGGGTCTTGGAGTGCTCGTAGTATTCGAGTTTAATCTTGTGGCTGCCGGCCTTCAGGTCCACCTTTCCGAACGTGGGATGGGATACGGAATGGCCGGTGACTATGAGTTTGCCGTCTATGTAAAGGCGGGCCCAGTCGTCCACGGTGATTTCGAAGCGATAGGTGCCATCCTTCTCCGCAATGAAATTGGAGGTGAAGAGTATGGCGAAGTGGTCGAGTTCGTTGACGTCGAATTCGCTGAGCAGGAAGTGGTTGCAATAGCCCTGGGCATCGGCGCGGCCGAACTTGGTGAAGTCCGGCATCGACTCTTCCATCACATTGTAATAGATCTTGTAGGCTATGGGGGCGAGCTGTCCTTCGGGATAGAAGTAATTGCTGGCGACCACGCTGGGGCATCCCTTCTTGTATGCTATGGAGCGGAGATTGGCCGCCTGGGTAAGCTTGACGGGGCCTTCGTAGGGAGTGCTGTTTTCGTCGGGTTCGGAACCGTCCAAGGTGTAGTAGATCTTTGCATCCGGATCATCTACAGTCAGCACGACTCCGTCTTTGGCGGCACCCTGGAAAGGATGGGCCAGGGGCGCGGGGACATAGACGCTGCCGTCCGAAGGCTCGAAGGCTTCGTAGAGGAACTTGCCCCTGCATTCCCAAGGGAGCTCCACGCCCAGCAAGGCTGCGGCAGTCGCACCGGTATCGTAGATCATGCTGACGTGCTTCATCAGCTTACCCTTGGTGACTCCCTTGCCATATACAAGGATGGGTATCTCGAATTCGGCCAGGGTATCCCCGCCGTGCTCGTAGGCTATTCCGCCGTGGTCGGCAGTGATTATTATTACGGTATTCTTCATCCAGCCCTTCTCTTCGAGGGTGTTGACAAAGCTGCCCACGAGGGAATCCACTTCGGTAATCTTGTCGAAGTATTCCTGCGACTCATGCCCGTAGGTATGGCCGTAATGGTCCACCACGTCCACCGAGACGAACATAAACTCGGGACGGTCCTGGAGATAATCGCTGAAGGCTGCATCGAACACATCGCGGTAGTTCTCGATTCCGGGGGTACGGCCGCGGACCACGGCCTTATCGAACACGGACATATCGTACATCCTCGTCTCCCCGGTCCACTCTATGTAGCAATACTGCTTGTAGTCGGGTTTCTGGGCACGGATGTGGTCGAATATGGTGGGATAAAGGCCTACCTTGTTCTTGATGGCGGCGGGCATATTGCCGGGGTTGCCCGGATTCCAGTTGTTGCTGAACACTCCGTGTATCTCGATGGGAGCGCCGCTCACCATAGACATCCAGTTCTGGCTGCTGGAGCTTTCCCTGACGCACCTGCTGTGCACGGAAACCGCTCCGTTCTCTATCATCCTGTTGAAGTTGGGGGTGTGCGCCCTCTGTATGCCGATGGCGCTCATAGCATCTATGCCGATGAAAATGACGTGGTCCGCCCTGGGATGGCTTTCCTTCGGGCAGCACGATGAAGTGCCGAATACCAGCAGGACAGCTGAAACGGCACCGATGATCTTATTTATATGCATATTCCGTTGTTTTAAAGGTACTTCTTGCTAACTACCGTTGTCTTTGTAGAAATCTACTATTTCCTTCAAGACTATGTCGATGGAAAGGAGGTTCAGCACCGAAGCGGGCTCCTTTCCCTGTATCTGGTGGCGTATCAAGGTGGAGGCAGCTTCGAATCCCTGCCAGTACGGGTGCTGGCAAAGCAAGGCGGAGATATTTCCCTTGCGCAGGAACTCTACATTCTGCATCGTCATATCGAAGGATATCAGCTTGATGTCCTTACGTCCCAGCTTGTCCAGGACCTCGGCGATGGAGCTTCCACGTGAATTCAGCACCGCGATGCCTTCTATCTCCTTGTGATCTTCCAGCAGGCGCCGGATGGCATCCTCGTTTTCAGAAGGGACGGTGGAAGTATAGCAGGTTTCTATCAGGTCTTTTTCTCTGCCGGCTGCCTTCAAGAAATCTATGAAACCGTCCCTCCTGACCATCGAGTTGACCGAAAAACGCGCCCCGCTGCGTTTGCTTTCGAACACGGCCAGCTTGCTGCCGGGCCGGGTGGAGGCAGTAAGCAGGTGGGCCATTGCCTTGCCGGCGGAGAGCTGGTCGGCGGCGAATATGGCAAGCGGATGGAGGCCTTCGAGATTGGAATCCACCAAGGCGTAAGGAATGGAAGCCTCCTCGAGAGACAAACAGAAGTCCATCGTTTCCTCGAGGAAGATGGTGCCGACTATCACCGCATCAGGTTTCTTCTCCAGCAGCAATCTGTGGGCCGCAAGGCAGGAATACACATCGAACTGGTTGTAGTAGAAGAAATCCAGGCTGACTCCGGGATATCCGGACTGCTTGACGGCCACCTTGATGCCTTCGTAGATCCTGGACCAATAGTCACCTATAGTATATGCGGGCGCGAGTACTGCAATGCGGCAAGCTTTGGCAGTTGCAGCAAAATACTCATCCGACGCATAACCGGTAGCGGCCAGCACCTTATCGACTGCCGCCTTGCTTCTGTTGGATACGTTTCCCTTGTCGTGAAGAATCTTGTAAACAGTACCCGGGGATACGCCGGCCAATTCGGCAATCTCCCTGATTGTGGTTCTTTTGGACATTGCTCTCGTTTTAGCTTCCGCAAATATGACAAAAAAAATAATCAAAATGAAGAAAAATGAACAAAATGAAGAATAGTTGAAAAAAATTACATTTTTCTTTCATTTTTTAGAATTGCTGATTATCTTTGCGACAACCATTACGATAATTGACACCAAATTCCACATTAATAAACCAATTAACTATCTAATGAAACCATTACAATTGAGAAAGTCGGTCATTCCGGCACTCATGGTTGCTATGATGACGCTTCTTTCCTTCCAGGCTTCGGCCCAGAACAGGAGCGCGTCCGCAATCAAAACTGTAAGCGGTACCATAGTCGATGCGGCAGGCGCTCCCCTTCCCGGTGCGAACGTGCTCGTCAAAGGTACCCTCAATGGAACAGCTGCCGAAGTTGACGGCACCTACTCCATCAAAGCATCCGAGAACGATGTTCTCGTGTACTCCATCATCGGATATGTGACCAAGGAAGTCGCCGTCGCAGGACAGAGCGTCATCAACGTCACTCTCGAGGAAGACGGAGAGGTTCTTGAAGACGTGATCGTCATCGGTTACGGTACTGCCAAGAAGCGCGATTACATCGGTTCCGTCAGCACCATCAAGGCTGACGACATCGCCAAGGTGAATCCCGTATCCCTCGAATCCACCCTTCAGGGTATGGCCGCAGGTGTACAGGTCAACTCCGCCAACGGTGTTCCCGGTGCTCCCCAGCAGATCAAAGTCCGTGGTGTCGGTTCCCTCTCTTGCGACACCGATCCTCTCTGGATAGTGGATGGAATTCCCGTTCAGAGCAGCGCTATGGATAAATCCTATGACGGTGAAACCCAGCAGAGCGTCATCGGCATGCTCAACCCTAACGACATCGAGTCGATCCAGGTCCTGAAGGATGCCGCCGCTACCGCAATCTACGGTTCCCGCGCCGCTAACGGCGTCATCGTCGTCACCACCAAGTCCGGCAAGTCCGGCGCAGCCAAGGTCTCCGTCGACCTCAAGGCCGGTGTTTCCCAGTGGGCCCACGCCGACATCGGCTTCGCCAACACCACCGAATGGTTCGAGATCGCCAACATGGCAATCCACAACACCCTCGGGCTTCCCGCATTCGATGTAAGCATCACCAACAGCCAGCTTCCTAATACCGTGCATCCCATTACGACCGCAGAAGCAATGAATGTCAACACCAACTGGGTCGATGAGATTTCCCGTCTTGGAAACTTCTCCGAAGCCAACGTGTCCATAAGCGGCGGCTCCGACAAGCTCAAGGCCTACACCTCCTTCAGGTATCGCAAGGACAACGGTAACCTCAAGTTCAACGACCTCACCACCATCGCAGGTAACGTCAAACTCGACTGGAACCTGAACAAGTGGGTCGATGTTTCCTACCGTGCAGCCCTCACCCATACCGACAACAACCGTGTCAAATCCAGCGATGGTACCAACGGCACCGGCGGTTGGGCACAGATCAACTCCAATGCGCTTCCTTGGTACAAGGTTTACGCAGACGACGCACAGACCGAGTTCTGGAATCCCAAGAACACCACCAACCCCCGCGCAAGTATAGATCCTTCCAACGTCCTCTCCAACCTGGAGACCTGGAACGTGATCTCCAACCTCTCCGCTACCGTGAAGCTCCCCGTCGACGGGCTCAGCATCAAGGGTGACTGGGGCGTCAACTTCATTGCCAACGATGGTCAGTCCTGGCGCAATGCAGCCGTTATGAGTACTACCGATGACAACGAGGCCAAGGAGAACAAGGATATGATCCTGATCAACAACCTCGACGCATATCTCAGCTACGCCAAGAGCTTCGGCAAGATCCACGACATAAGCGCCGTAGCCGGTGTCGAGGCAATGCGCAGGTCTGGCCAGTACACCACCCTCGTGGGTACCGGCCTGGTAGGTAAGTTCCACGAAATCGGAACTCCTAACAAGCTTACCGGATCCAGCTATCTGGGAGGCGAGACCTATCTGCTCAGCTACTTCTTCCGTGCCAACTACAAACTGATGGACCGCTACATCGTCAACGTCAGTGCAAGGCGCGACGGCAGCTCCAGGTTTACCGCGGCCAACCGCTGGGCCAACTTCTATTCCGGAGGTCTTGGCTGGGTTATTTCCGAAGAGCCTTGGTTCAAGTCCAGCGTCATCAACCTCCTCAAGCTGCGCGGAAGCGTTGGCCAGGTGGGTAACGCAAACATCCCTCAGGTCGATGCCGACAAGTGGGAAATCGCTTCTGAAAACGGCAACACCCTCGATGGCAAGCCTGTCAGCCGCATAGTATCCCTCGGCAACCCCAACCTCAAGTGGGAAACCACCACTTCCTATGACGCAGGTGTTGACTTCGGCATCCTGAACAACAGGATCAACGGATCCATCGCCTACTACAGGAGGAACGTTTCCGATATGCTTTCCCAGGTTTCCCTCCCTATGTCCGCCGGTATCCGCGGTGGCAACAAGGGCTGGCAGAACGCCTGCGATATGTACAACCAGGGCATCGAGTTCGAGGTAGTGGGAACCGTCCTCCAGAAGAAGGATTTCTCCTGGACCATCGGTGCCAACTTCGCTACCAATATGAACAAGGTCACCAAGCTCGATGAAGACTCCGATGCGAACAATACCGGTTATCTCAATGCAGGTGACGCTTCCCAGGTCCGCACCATCATCAAGAAGGGCCTCGCATACGGCACCTACTATATGGCAGAATTCGCCGGTGTCGATGAGAAGAAGGGTATCCCTATGATCTACAAAATCGAAACCCTCGCCGACGGCACCACCAAGCACACCGGAGATGTCATTCCTGCGACTTCCTCCAATATGGAAGCCAACAAGATGATACTCCAGGGCAAGACCGCTCTTCCTAAGTTCGTCGGTGGTTTCAATACCTCCCTCAGATTCAAGGGCTTCGACGCCAGCGCAGTGTTCTCATTCGCCTGCGGTCAGTACATCTACAGCCGCCTCATCCAGAGCTCGATGACTCCTAACGCAGGTATGCTCGTGCTCAACAAGAAGCTCCTCACCGACAGCTGGAAGAACCCCGGCGACAAGACCGACGTCCCTCAGCTCAACGCTCAGTGCGCGTACTTCTACGATGACAAAGGAGATCCCACTGCGGCTCCCACCCTTTACGGTTCCGAGAACAAGACTCCTATCAGCCGCTTCCTCGAAAAGGGCGACTACCTGAAGCTCCGTTCCGTCACTCTCGGATACACTCTCCCCGAAAAGGTCGTCAAGAACATGAACATCTCGAACCTCAGAGTATATGTTTCCGGTGGCAACCTCTTCACCGTCACTCCTTTCTCAGGATATGATCCCGAGGTCCAGATCGACCAGGCAACCGGCGGCGCTGTCGAGACATTCACCGCAATGCCTTCCGTAAGGACCTTCACCTTAGGCGTGAACCTTAACTTCTAAAAGATTATGACCATGAAAAAGATATTGGCAATTATAGTTTTGGGACTCGCTTTCGCAGCTACTTCATGCTCCAACTTCTTCGAGCTGAAACGTCCTAACCAGTTCCCTTGGCAGTCCGCCTCGGAATTTGAGATGGCAGTCCGCGCACCTTATCTGTACTACGTAGGTGCCGCCTGGGCCAACCCTATCGGCGCCCTTACCAACAGGTTCGGCGAGTCCGACCTTGCCCGCTACACCAACAAGACCGGCGACAGTTACTTCTTTGCATATTGGAACAGGACATACAAGACCGAGGTCCTCGACAACTACAAGGAACTTGAAGGCGGATTCGAGTATCTGTACTATATGTCCTCCGCCTGCAACTCCGCTCTCGAGCTTATCGAGAATGCAGAGGCAAACGGCACCGATCCTTTCCCCAATATGACCGCCGCCGACAAGGAGACCGTCAAGAGGTACAAAGGAGAGCTCCTCTTCATGCGTGCTTTCACATATTGGAACCTTGCCCGCACCTGGTGCCCTCCCTATAACGATCAGACCAAGGACAGCAAGCACATCGTAGTCTATCGTCATAACGAAAAGAACTCCGATGTCCTTAAGAACGGCAAGCTTTCCACCGTCCAGGAGGTTTACGACTACATCCTGGAGGACCTCAAGGACGCTATCGCCATCCTTCCCGAGGATTACAACCCCGGAGATCCCGGCAAGCGTATGAGGGCCAACAAGTATGCAGCAGAAGCTCTCCTCGCCCGCGTGCTCTTCTATATGGGCAATTTCAGCGAGGCTAAGACCTACATCGACGACGTCATCTCCAAGACCGATCTCTATGAGCTGGATACCGACCTCGTAGCTCCTTTCAACAGGACTACCAGCACTGCCACCTCCAAGGAAGTCGTCTGGGAGATCACCTACTCCGATGCTTCCGACCGTTACGACCGTAACCCCGGCATCATGCAGTATGCAGCCTACAACGGCCACGCCAACAAGATGTGCGGTTACTGCGCATTCTCTCTATCCTATTATGCTATGGAGAAGGTGGGCTGGCTCGATGCAGCAAGTCACAACCCCACTGCAGAGGCTACCGGCGACCTTCGCTTCCAGAATCTCTACAAATTCCATCCCGGTGGAGAGGGAGAAAGCTATCCAGAGCCCGCCATCTTCCTATTCAAGTATTTCCGCGGAGCAACTGAAACAGAAAACGGACGTCGTGCCAGCAGGCCTATGATCCGCCTCGCCGACCTCTACCTGATGAGGGCCCAGATCAACCTCGCCACCAACCCCACCGCTGCAACTGCTGACGTGAACGCGGTAAGGAACCGTGCTGGCCTCGCCAACGTAGCTGTCGCTACCGAGGAAATCATCGAGAACGAGCGCATCAAGGAACTTGCAGGCGAAAACGCCGACCGTATCTACTGGCTCTGCGCACTCCACAAGGACATTCCTCTCGGAGACCGTGCAACCGATGGTACCAACGGTGAAGTCATCCGCTATCCTTATTCCGATTACTACTATCAGATTCCTCTCCTCGAGAGGCAGAGTAACAAGGCTTACGAAGAAAAATAGTTAGTAATTATATATTCTCTTCCGCAAGAGGCCGACTTTCACAGCCGGCCTCTTGTATTTTTCCACAGCCTCCCATGTCCGGTGCTTGCCCCTGATAGGACTCCGCTCACTGCGTTCGCTACGGCCCCTCCCATCGTCATCTGCGTCATCGCTACGCGATAACTTGCTGCCGATGGGCCCCTCCCCCTGCCCCTGTCCGGGGGTGGACAGGCCTATCAGGGGCAAGCACCGGCCACGCTGAATCCATAATCATTAAGCGCCCCCCATCCAATGAGATGATACTAACGAAGACATCCGGCTGTGTCAAGGACGCGAATGGCAGTCAGGCAGGCAGCCGCGGGCGGACGTGTCCACCCCCGGACACGGGCAGGGGGAGGGGCCCGCAAGATACGAGTTCCGCTTCAAGCGGAACGAAGGAGATTGTGGGAGGGGCCGGAGCGAGGAAGCCAGAGGCGGCCGAGCGGAGTTCCGCCCGCGGCTGCCTGCCTGACTGCCAAGGGCCGTGGCCGGAGATCAGTCGACTCTGTATTTCTCGGGAAACTCGAGAATCTTCCGCTGCAGCAACGCCTCGTCACCAAGAATACTCAGGATGGAACCATAGTACGCCTCGCGCAAAACCCCCTCGGGCTGCACTCCGCTGATACAAGCATCGCAGAACGCCTGCATCATCTCCAGCGAACCATCCCCCGAAGCCTCCGGCATAATGGAAATGCCGGAAGTATCCTCGGCAGTCTCCGGAGCCCAGCTCGTGCCGGCAAATGCGGGATTGGAGAAAACTCCCTTCTCTATCTCGCCGAGCAACTGGCGTATGGCCGTCTTCTTGGGCGGCTCCTCGGGATAATAACGGCCGTTGGGAAGGTCCACGGTGCCGTCCTTGCAGAGGATCTGCTCGCCCATGCCGAAATGCTTGTTGGAAATCACCGATTCGAAGGTCATATTCACTCCATTGGGGAAGGTGTAGATGACGCAGACATTGTCGAACACTTCCCTACCGTCTTTCCAGTAGATGATATCGCCCGAACCCATAACCTTGTAGGGAAGCTCACCGGTGGCAAATATGCCATTCTGCAACTGATGGCAGGCAAGTTCGGTCATAAGGCCGCGGGAGAATTCGCGGTAGAGCCTCCAGTTTATCAGCTTCTCGTATTCGGGAGAAGGGATGGGGCGGCGCCAGTCGGCATTGCGGAACCAGTAGTTCCTGACATTGACTACCGGACCGTACTCTCCGTTCCGGACCGACTCCAGCGCCTTGCGATACTTGGGATCGAAGAGCCTCTGCTGCCCTATAATGAAAACCTTCCCGCAGGAAAGGGCGCTATTGTACATCTCCAGGCACTCGTCCATCGTGTAGGCCATAGCCTTCTCGCAAAGGACGTGCTTGCCGGCCGCCATAGCATCCATTGCCATAGGGTAATGCAGATGAAGAGGCGTAGCGATAATCACTCCATCCACATCCTTGTCCGCGAGCAGCTCGCGATAGTCGGTATAGGCTCTGGCTCCGGGGAACATCGACAGCCCCTTTTCCAGATTGGGCTGATAGATATCGCACAAGGCCACCACTTCCGCATTCGCTATCTGCTGCAGATTGCCAAGATGCAGCTGCCCCCTGGAACCGGGGCCGATAAGGCCGATGCGGGCCTTGGTTAGCGCCTTGTCCTCCTTCTTCGCAGGGGCACAGGCCTGTGCGAGAGGGAGGGCGGAGAGAGCGACGCCGGCGGCACCTATCTCACCGATTTTGCCAAGAAAAGATCTACGATCCATAAGTTGCTATATATCCTTCGAATGATTTCAAAATAATGTCCCTCCCGGCAGCCGGCGCCGCATAGAGCGCGGTGGAGAGGATTTCGCACACAAGTGCGGAGCGGCCCGTGACCGCAACCCAGGGGCCGGCCGAAGCGGGGCCCTGGCGATGAGGGTCTATGATGTGGTCTTTGCCGGAACGCGCACGCCCCGACAGGGAAAAGGCGCTGTCGACAAGATCGAAACTGCGCCCGCCCTCTTCGGACCGGACCCTCCAGCAGGGCCCGAAGGGATGCTTTCCCATACCGACTACCGAACTGTTTCCGAAATTGAGAAGGCCGTCGGTGATTCCTTCTGCGGAAAAAATGTTTCTGACGGATTCGAGGGCGAATCCTTTGGCGAAGCCCCCGAAGTCGACTAAATGCCCTTTTCCGGCCATGGCCGCTTCGTGGGTTCCGGGGAAGAGCTCATAGGCAGGACGGGACCGGTCCGGGCTGAGTGCGGCTATATCGAAGTAACCGCCGGTCAGGCTACGGAACTTCTCGCAGAGCTCCAGTGCGAAAAAAAGATCCTCGCCCACGCTTACCCGGCCTTCCGATGCATTGAGGATGGCCGTCGGACTGGCCGGGTCGTGCCTGTCGAATTCGGCGGACTGGGATTTGACCTCCCGCTCCGCCATCTCGCAAAGATGCCTGGCTTTCACCGCGTCCGGACAGATGAAAAGCAGTTCCAGACGCGAATGCATCGCAGAAATCTCGCAGTACGCTACGGGCGCCTGCGGATTCTTCGTACTATGGGTGAAATCAACCAAAGCAGCAGGCGTACGAGTACGGTTATAACATAAAGGACACCCGTAATGACGCAGACGTATCCAATCTGGCTGAACAGCTCGACGAATCTGCCGTCATAGCGGATGACCGCATAGAGATTGAAAAGAAACGCAATGGCAAAGCAGAAGAGGAGAACCACGAGTTCCCTCTTCTGCCAAGGCCATTGCAGATTATTGTCAGCCATTAAAGTTCCTTGATCATTATGTTCTGGTAATGCACTTCGTTGCCGTGGTCCTGAAGCAGGACATGGCCGGACTTGTGGTTACCGAAGTTTGCACGCTCGCGGAATTTGCTGCACTGCACCAGGGCATTGAACATCTGGTTGTTGCGATCGTATTCCACGACCTTCACGCCGTTGAGCCAGTGCTCGACGTGGTTGTCCTTTACGATGACCCAGGCGGTATTCCACTGGCCCATACGGAAGTATGCTTCATCCTTGTCGGCACGGATAAGGTCGTAGAGGGAACCCAGGGTACGGTTGCCGGCTACACCGAGCTTGGCATCGGGATGCACCTTGTCGTCGAGTATCTGGAACTCGCATCCGATTGCGGACGCATCCGAAGGATAGAGGTCGGGATTGATGAAGTACTTGATACCGCTGTTGGCACCCTTGGTGAGGAAGAAATCTACGGAGAGCCAGAAGTTGGTGAACTTGTCCACGGTCATGATGTCGCCTCCGTTCGTGGATTCGGCACCGCCGTTCTCGGCGACGCGGAGTTCGTCACCCTCTATGCTCCATCCCTTCTTGGGGAAAGGAAGCCCCTCGCCCTTGGCGCTGGCCCAGCCGTTGGTGGTCTTGCCATCCCACAGAAGCCTCCAGCCTTCGGCGGCCTGGCGCTCGCTCAGGGTATTGCTGATCTTGTTGACCTGATGTATGGCGGCAGCCTCGAGGCAGTAGGCCCCGGGGTTCTCGGTGCAGATCCTGATATTCTTCCAGCAGATGCTGGTTCCGATGCGCTCCACATTCTTTCCGGCCAGATGGACCTGGAGGGCGATGAAACCTTCGCTGTCCTTGTCGTCGATGACGTCGGCGACGAGAACTCCATTGAGGAAGGTACGGATGTGGTTTCCTATGCATTCGATACGGCCCTTGTTCCAGTCATTGTGGATGAAGGCCTTCCTGGCGGGCTGGTTGAAGGTAAGAGGATAGAGCCAGCCGCGGCGTGACTCGTCATAGACACCGGCGCTCCAGGCACGGTCGCTGGGATCGAACTCGTACTGGTATCCATATACGCGGCCGTCGCCGCCAATGTGGCTACGGAACTGGACGCCGGAATTCTGGACATCGTCCATCTTGAACTCGAACTCGAGGATGAAGTCCGAATAGCTTGCCTTGGTGGCAAGGAAGGAATTGATATTGGTGTCGTCCTTGCAGGTGCCTACGATGCAGCCATCCTTGACTACATACTTGGCGCTTCCGCTGACCTGCTTCCAACCTTTAAGGTTCTTTCCATTGAAAAGAGATGTCCAATTCTGGGCAGACGTGCCTGTGCATAACAAAGCAGCAAAGGCGATGATGAGTATTTTCTTCATGATGATTGATTAAAGTTCATAGTAATCTTCCCAACCCTTGCGCGGAGGAATTCCGGTAAGGAGGGCGTTCGCGAACGGATTGTCGATGATCTCTCCGGAGAGACGGTCGAACTTGAACGTGGTGTTGAGACGCTGTGCTATCACGCCGAGGTTCATCACCTGGCAGAGCACGCCGGAAACCTCGAAAGGAGAGCGTGTCTTCTCCAGGCCCATACAGGCCTTGAGGAAGTTCTCGTAGTGGTTCGAAGGGCTCTCGGGCACCTCCGGAAGCTTGTGCTCGGCTATCATCTGCTTCTCGAGCGACTCGGGAATTATGTGCAGGGGCGACGAGTGGGAGGAACCCTTGAAGATGAAGTCCCGCCCGTAGATTATCTTGCCGGGGTTCAGTTTGGCAGCCTGGTAGGCCTGACCCGCCACGGTAGGCACGTCCGCCACCGCGCTCTCGCCATATCCGGCAGGAATCTCGGGATAGTTTCCTATGCCGTCATACCAGCGCACGTCGCAGGCGGGCATATCTCCCCTGCGGGGGAAGCGGAAACGGATGGTGGAGGACATAGGGAAGAAGTAGTCGTTGTGGCCTTCCACCTTCTCCATACCCACCTCGTAAGGAAGCCCGAGCTTCAGGAATTCGTGGGCCGTATCAAGGATATGCGCACCCCAGTCGCCCAGGGCACCCATTCCGAAATCGTACCAGCAGCGCCAGTTACCCTCGTCGAACCAGTGGCTGTAGTCGTGGAACATGGTCTGCATCTGCCAGACATCCCAATCCATGGTGGACGGTTTGGGCTCGGCATCGGGGAACTTGCTGATCTTGGGATCCAGCACGTGCCAGCGGCGGCTGTTGTTCATATGAGCGTCTATCCTGTAGACATCCTTGATGATACCGGCTTCATACCAGGCCTTGAACTGGAAGTAGTTCTCCCCGGAATGGCCCTGGTTGCCCATCTGGGTCACCACTTCAGGATGGCGCTTGGCCGCTTCGATGAGCAGTGAGTTCTCGAGATAGGTGCGGGCGAGAGGTTTCTCGCAATACACGTGTATGCCTTCCTTTATGGCGCGCATCGCTATGGGGAAGTGGGAGAAATCGGGAGTAGTGACGAATACCGCCTGGATACTCTTTCCCATCTCGTCGAACATCTTGCGGAAATCCTGGTAGCGCTTTGCCTTGGGGAACATACCCATCACCTCGGTGGTATGGGGAGCGCCCATATTCACGTCGCAGAGGGCCACCACGTTGGCCAGCCCGGTTTCGGCGACGAAGTGGGCATTCTCGTTGCCCCTGTGGCCTATACCGATAAGGGCGACGTTAACCTTTTCGCCAGGTTTCCTGGAAAAGGCCTTGCCTGCGGAACTTGCGGAACCTTTGAAAGCATTGAGGGGATTCTCTACGGCAAGAGCCATTGCAGCTGCTCCGGCCGTCTTCAAAAAATGTCGTCTGGTTACCATTATTTTAAGTATTATTGACTTTTACAGGTTGTTTCTATATACTTACAAATATGGTAAATTTCCAGCAAAAATCCTATAGATTAAAAGACTAAAAAACCCGTTCCGACATACTTCCATCCTTGATTGTCAGCTCCAGCCCGCGGCCGCCGAAAGAATAGCGGACGATGACCCCCGCCTCCCCGCACTCCACGGCCACGCCGGTATTGGACGGAGCGAGGCCGGAGTATATCTCATCCTGGATGCGATAGTGCCCGTGGGACTCCAGGCAGGACGCGAAAACCACCCGTCCCGCACCTTCTGCACTGAGCATATAGGCGGGTTCGGAGCGCAGCACGAAGTCGGGATCTTCCGCCCCGCTGCGCAGAATGTAGATACCCACGGGCCCCGAAGCTCCGGACACTGCGGTGGAAATGCTGTACATCCTTTCACCGCATAGCCAGCTATAGTGCACAGGGCCGCCGGCCATACGGGCCTCGGCCTCGAGCCAGAGGTGCTGGTAGCCATAATCGGCACCGGCAGGCCTGAGGCAATCCCCCGCCCTGCGATAATCCGCATTCAAGGCCATCATCTGCCCGTCATAATGATAGGGCAGGTCGTATGTATGGGGAGCATCGGAGTCGGCTATTACTATATCCGCAACCAAGGGCCTTTCGAGGAAGGGCAGCCCGACCAGCGCAAGCCATCTTTCCATTCTCACACCCTCATAGGCCGTACTGTCGACGGCCGACATATACTGAAGGCCATCCGAAGGATCGCCGTCGAAGGCTATAACCCGGGGGCTGTAGGGGATGGCAGCGGGAGTCACTCCCCCATAGTGGCTGCGACGGTCCACCACCAGTGCATTGTGCGCCACGGTGGTCATCGCATAGCTCCTGTTGAGAGGCGTGTATCTTCCGCCGTTTTTCTGGGGGATTCCCGTGTATCTAGCTGAACCATAATCTTTCAGGATAGCGTTTCCGTGGTCGTAGTATGTGGCGGAGAGTCGGTCGAAATGCCCGTGATAGCCCCCCTGGCCACAGGCTTTGAGGCAGAGCGTAGGGCCGTCGTGGCCACACTCAGGAGCACCTCTCAGAACCATCATAGCACCTGAATTTCCGCCGGCGCTATCGGAAAGCCTGCAGCTGTGCGGCACGGCGGGTTCAGCCTTCCCGGCGGCAATGTCGCGGGATACGAGGCGGCCATCCTCGTCAGGAGTAACCCTTCCGGCATAGCGGGCTATTATGTCAAGCAGCCACTTCCGGGACGTATCCCGGCTGTAGATGGTGCAGAGTGAAGATGTAAGGTCGGCTGACGAAAAAGATTTGACATCACAGTCGTTTACGAGGAAGAAAGTGCCGTCGTAAGACTGGGCGAGAAAGGCGTCGGCGCTCTTCAGCAGCGCTCCGGAGTTCCTTTCGAATATGTGCAGCTCCGGCCTCTCGCGGTCGAGGAGCTTCGCGAAATACAAGCAAGGTATAAGGGCGTAGCGCTGGTAGGCAACACCTTCGACATAGTAGCCGTCGGGCGAAAAAAGCTCGTCAAGCTGCTTTAAGAAACCGCCGTTGCTGCCGCTCAGGTCAGTTCCCAGCAGGGCCTTGTCCACCAAAGTCCTATCCCCCAGCGCGAAGCCCAGGGCCCCTACCGCCGCCACCAGCCAGCTGCCGTGATTATGGATGCGGTTGAAGACGAAGTTATTCTTGGGATTATCCTCCGTCCCGTACATCAGGAACCCGGCTATGGGGCGGAAGAGGCTGTCTTCTATGGCCTTGCACTGCCGTTCCTGAAGGGAGGAACGGACCTTCATATAGGCTCCGGCGGCATACATCGCCCAAGTAGCGTCATCCAGAACTTGCCAGAACATACGGCCTGGTTCGCCGCTGAGATAGCTTTCAGGATGATATCCGAGCCTGCCGTACTCGGCAGCGGCTTTCTCCAGGAAATCGCCGCACCAGCGCGCGTAGCGCTTGTCTCCACCAAGGGCAAAAGCCTGAGCGCAATCCTCGAGGGCAGCGGCCTGCACGGACGCATCCGAAACCAGGCTGTCCGAAGAGAGCACCTTGTCCGCCCGCAGCATAAGATCTTCCACCGCGGCCTCGTACAGAGGCCCGTCGCTGCCGCAGGCGGCAGATATCAGCAGCCCCGCCAGCAGGGTCGAAGCAAGAAAGACTCTATGAATGAACATAATCCAAAAATAAGAATCTTTCGCCAATAATTAGTAATTTTGCAAAGGAAAACAAAGCAGAAATGGAAGTAATACAGAGTTTCACGATAGACCATACGCATCTCAAACCGGGCATCTATGTATCCCGGGTGGACAAAGGCTTCACCACCTTCGACCTTCGCATCACCGAGCCCAACAAGGAGCCCGCAGTGGCTCCCGCCGCCATACACAGCATAGAGCATCTGATGGCGACCTGGTTCCGCAACTCCAGGGTAAAGGAGGATGTGGTCTATGTGGGTCCTATGGGCTGCCTGACCGGGATGTACATCATTATGCTCGGGGACTATGGCGTGGAGGATATGCGCAAGTTGACCATCGAGTGTCTGGAGTGGATCCTAGTGCAGGAAGAGGTTCCTGCTACCCGTCCGGAGGCTTGCGGCAATTACCTGCTGCACGACCTGCCCATGTGCAAATGGGAATGTGCCCGCTATCTGGACCGGCTCCGGCACGATTTCCATAGCGAATACACCCCGCTCCGGGTCACGCTGGAAGACGGCAAGGTCTTCGCCGACGCCTAAGCGTTCCGGGAGGAAAACCAATCATCAACCCCTATCTTTATAGCAAATAACCAATTATTGACCATATGGAACGCAGAGATTTCCTGAAAGCTTCGGCCCTCGGAGCCGCCGCCGGCCTCATCCTCCCCGCCGGCATCCTGAACGCCGCGCCGTCCCCGGCCCGGAAAAACACACCGTCAGCCAACGACAAGGTTACCCTCGGATTCATCGGCCTGGGGCAGCAGGTGCTCGTCCTGCTGAACCTTTTCCTGCCGATGGAAGACGTCCGCGTTGTCGCCGGATGCGACGTCTATGACGTCAAGCGCGAGCGTTTCGCCCGCAGGGTCCGGAACTTCTATGCCGAGAAGGGCGAGAAAAAGGTCAAGGTGGACGTCTATGAGGACTACGCCGACCTGCTTGCGCGGCCGGACATCGACGCCGTCGTGATTGCTGTCCCGGACCACCAGCACGCGGTCATCGCCATCGCGGCCTGCAAGGCGGGCAAGGACATCTTCCTGGAGAAGCCCATGACCCTGACCATCTACGAAGGCCAGCAGCTGGTCAAGGCCGTCCGCAAGTACAACCGCATCCTCCAGGTGGGCAGCATGCAGCGCTCCAGCAACGAGTTCATCCACGCGACCAGGATGGTCCGCGAAGGCGAACTCG
>JAEEXQ010000044.1 GCA_016287875.1 Bacteroidales bacterium
GTGGGAGTCTCGACTGCACATACATATAACCGGGAATATGGCAGAGAAGGGCGTGAAAAGGATACTCGGCAACATCGCCTATGTATGCAATAACCCGGTTGCCGGCAAAATGAACCGGAAGGCCATCGATAACAGATGGACGTTGCTGGCGTATTACAATAATCCTAATCCGTTTTCAGAACCTATAGAGTATCGAACGCGGAGCCGGGCAATGATCCGGGCAATGAGAATCGTCGACCTAAAATACGACAACGATGAATACCTTGATTATGTTACACAAAAAAGAATCTTCGCCAAATTGAATACCAAAGAGAGAAAACAGATTATCGACTACATAATAACCAAGTACAATTTCATCGATTATAATGCCATGATCGACTTGTACGGGTCTTTCGAAAAAGCTCTTATCGCTATCGACTCCAATGCCGGAGCCGAGTACGATCAAAAAGACGATTGCGGAGATCATTCGTGCTACAAGACCATGATCTCCGAATTGTTTTCATTCTGCAACACAACGAAGATAAATATGGACAAGCTAAGCGAGAGTGCCAAGGATTACCTGAAAGATCTGTTTCTAAGGAATTATTCCTTCAAAAAAAGGAATATCGAGAAATTTCTCCATCTTCCGTGCAGCACTTAAATCGCTGAGGCTCAGGCGCTTACTGTAAAGAGAATCGGTAAAATTCGCCGATTCTCTTTCCGGGAAATCATTGACTATCAATGAATTAGCTGCTGCAGGCCGAGCGGGGCCGAGCGGATGAACCTACACTAGCTTGCAGATCTTCTCGAGCCAGAGGGCGTCGGTGGAGTCGAAGGTAGCGAGGTCCTTGCTGTCGATGTCCAGCACGGCAATAGGCTTCGGGCGGGCAATACCCGTACAGTCGGCCCCTTGTGGGTCACTGACGGGCCCTTTGCCCGCCGCGGATGGCGATGCGTGTGCCGTGCTGGCGAAGACAGGCACTACGATCTCCGAGCGGGAGAGGGAGCTGCAGGCGATATGGCCGGGGAAGGCTTCGACGTCGGGCACTACCACGGTGCGGGCTTCTTTCCAGGCGGTGCCGCAGACTCCGCGGCCGTAGGCGATGCGGAGGCAGGCGGATGGGCCCTGGAAAGGCCCCAGTACCAACTCTTGCCCGAGGCCGGGGCCCTGGCGGTCGCTCCGAGCGGCGGCAGCATCACGCACAACGGCATCCCGCACAATGTAGAATCCCACCCAGAAGAACTTCATCCGTTCGTAAATGAAGGCGGAGATTTCGGCCATACGGGCGATGGGATCGGGCTCATCCCCCAGAAAAGCGGAGATATCCTGATAGAGGCGGAGATACCTGAAGGTCTTGAAGGGCAGATGGCAGTATCCGTCAGGATTCTTGTCGAGATATTTCTGATGGCGCTCCTCGGCCTCGAAGAAATTGCGGAGAGGCTCGAGCTCCACGACCAAGGGCTGGCCGACACGCTCGGCGGCGCGGGCGAAAGCTGCCTCCAGCACGGGCAGGTCGGCGGGGTCGGAATAATAGACACCGGTGCGGTAGCGGGTGCCCTCGTCGTGCCCCTGGCGGTTCAGGCTCAGAGGGTCGATGATGTCGAAATAGAGGTCGGTAAGCATATCGAGGGAGATACGCTCAGGCTTATAGCAGACCTTCACCGTCTCGGCAAAGCCGGTGGTATCGGTATAGACCTGCTCGTACGAGGGCCTGCCGGCGAAATCAGGCGAACCCTGCGCATATCCGCTTACGGCCGAAACCACTCCGTCGACCCCGGAAAAGAAATGCTCGGTTCCCCAGAAACATCCCCCGGCAAAATAAATCTCTTTCATACTTCAACCCAATGGATTTTGACACCGCTGCGTTCCATCCCCCGGAACCAGGTCATCTGGCGCTTGGCGAACTGATGGATTGCGGTAGATAATTTCTCGAATAGTTCCTGCTCGTCCAGCTGGCCCTGCAGGTACAGGGTGACGAACTTGTATTCCAGCCCATAGCCTATCAGAGTCTCGGCCGGCACTCCCCCGGCCAGAAGGCCGCGGATTTCATCGACCATTCCCTCCTGCAGACGGGCCCGAAGCCGCGCGTCGATGCGGGCGTTGCGGAGCTCGCGGGATACCAGCGTCCCGATATAAAACGTGCTAGGAATTGATGGCGGACTGGCAGTGGCGGTAACGGAAGTTTTTTGAGCGGGCCCGTGCGTGGCGGTAGCGGAGTTACCGCCACTGCCAGCCCCCGGCGCACTCAGAGGCTTGCTGGTGCGGAAATCATAGCCGGCAGTCACGGCATTGATGTAGAGGCCGGTGCCGCCGCAGAGGATCGCCACCTTGCCGCGGGCGCGGATATCCGCATAAGCCACCCGGAAATCCTTCACGAAATCATACACATTGTACTGAGTTCCGGCCTCGCGTATATCTATAAGATGATAGGGAATCTCCTCATACTCGGCCAGATCCTTCCCCGTGCCTATGTCCATCCCGCGGTAAACCTGACGGGAATCCGCGGAGATGATTTCGGCCTCCAGGCCCTTCCCGGCCAGTTCGCGGGCCAGCCGCACCGCATACTTGGTCTTTCCCGAAGCGGTAGGCCCCAGCACGCACACCAGCTCCACGGCCCCCGAACGGAGGTCGGCCGCCAACGCTTCCAAGTCGATTATTTCCGGCTCCGGCAGCTCGGCCGGCAGGGGTTTACGGTACTTTGGCATAGGATGCAAAGATAGCAATTTCGCAAGAAATCACTATCTTTGCATCCCACTTATGCCCAAGGCCAAGAGTTCCATACAGATACGCAACAAGCGCGCAAGTTTCGATTATGAATTCATCGAGACCTACGACGCCGGCATAGTGCTGGTGGGCACCGAAATCAAGAGCCTGCGCGCCGGCAAAGCCTCGCTGCAAGACGCCTTCTGCTACTTCGCGAACGGAGAACTCTATGTGAAGGGGATGAATATAGCCACCTACTTCTGGGGCAGCTGGAACGGCCACGAGCCTATGCGGGACCGGAAACTCCTGCTTACCAAGCGCGAACTCCGCCATCTGGCCCAGGCAGTCAAGGCCAAAGGCCTTACTATAGTGGCCGTAAAGCTCTATATCGCGGATAATGGCTACGCGAAACTCCGCATCGCGCTGGCCCGAGGAAAGAAGGAATACGACAAGCGGCAATCCATCAAAGAGAAGGATATGCGCCGCGAGATGGAAAGAGGATAAAAAATTTTTTGCAGGTTTATAAAAATAAACTATCTTTGCAGTCCCAATCGGGGGATTAGCTCAGTTGGTAGAGCGCTTGCATGGCATGCAAGAGGTCAGGGGTCCGAATCCCCTATTCTCCACAAAAAAGCGACGGATGACATTCCGCCGCTTATTTTTCTCTAGAACATGAAGCCCAGACCGAAGTTCAGGTTGAACAGCCATTTCACGCTCTGGCCCCCTCTGTAATAATCTTCATCATAATAACGGAAATTGTCCGTCAGATTATAATGGAAGCTTGGCGTCAGGTTCACGGTGAAGCGCCAAATGCGCCAGGACAGGTTTACCCCGGCATCCGCCGAGCAGAAAAGGGGCTTGTCCCCGGATATGATTCCCGGGGTCATTCCGACGAAGAACTCCACCCTGTTGATCAGCGAAAGCATCAGGATCGCGAACATATCCGCGAAGAAATTTTCATCGTCCCAGACGAAAGTATCCAGCAGATCCAGAGCTAGCAGTCCACCATAGACCCATCCGCCATCGACCATACGTGTGCCGGTGCGAAGGGACAGGGCCATCGGGAAGCGGAAGAAATCCGTCTTGTCGAGGAATTCGGGCATATACTGCATCCCAACACGCATTCCCAGGTGACGGTTGTAATACATACTGTAGTTCATCCAGAAATTTGCGTCGGACCCGTAATAGCCACTGAATGCGGCCCCGAGGCCTATTCCCATACTCACTTCGTTGCCATATGCATCTGGATTGATGCGCTGGGCGCCGGCGTCCAGGCACAGCGCAGAGAGTATCAGTACCAAAAAGAATCTTTTCATAAAACTTTGCTTGTACGTTGCCGGACGGCCTCATAAAGAAGGATGGCCGCGGAGACGCTTACGTTCAGGGAGTCCAGCCTTCCAAGCATAGGGATGAGGATGTGGGCGTCGGCTGCCTTGCGCCAGGCGTCCGTGAGTCCGGTGGCTTCAGTACCCATCACAATGGCCGTGCCAAACTTCATATCCACATCATAGTAGTTCGAAGAATCCTGGAGCTGGGCGGTAAGTATGCGTATTCCGCGCTCCTTCAGGAAAGCTATCGCGTCCGCACTGCTGCAGGCGACGGTGGGTACCGTGAAGATGGCGCCGATGCTGGCGCGTATGAGGTTGGGGTTGTAGAGGTCGGTGAGGGGGTCGCAGATGAGTACTGCGTCGGCCCCGGCGGCGTCGGCGCTGCGGAGTACCGCGCCCAAGTTCCCTGGTTTCTCCACTCCTTCCAGCACCATCACCAACGGATTCTCCTTCAGATTCAGATCCTCCAGCGCGAGATACCTCGCCTTCACCTCGGCGA
The DNA here is from genome assembly GCA_016287875.1 of Bacteroidales bacterium. Lineage (GTDB taxonomy): Bacteria > Bacteroidota > Bacteroidia > Bacteroidales > UBA932 > Cryptobacteroides. The sequence goes on from JAEEXQ010000044.1 coordinate 4,511, forward strand.
TTATTCCCTCCGTCCCTTCCCTATACGCCACCTTCGAATACAGTTCTTTTGACAGCTGGAATATATTCACCTGCCGCAGGTTGGGGTATTCCCCTTTCGGGAGTTCGCCCTTCGGGCTCACCCCACCCTCCCTTCGGGACGGTCCCCCCGCTTCCGTGCCGCGGGTGGCACGTCCCTCAAGGGGAATCCCCAACCATGCGGCATCGCATATTTCAGAGCAGATAAACAACGAATCTATTTCGAAGCCGGCGGAGAGGCAATGCTCCAACTCGCGACGGCCTTCCACGACGAAAACCCCTTCCGAACGGCGCAGACGGGACTTTTCCTGAAGCGCGAGAAGGCGCTTCAGCTTGGGATTCTGGGCAGATGTGATTACTTCCGGATTCATTCGTATTCGATTACGGCCTTGACCAGTTTATAGCGGCTGACCATACCCGTTTCGCTGGTTTCGTGGGAACGAGTGCGGGAATTATATGCAAGATATCTTTCGCCGTTGATGAAGACGAACCCCGGGCAGGCGAGCACCCAGTGCTCATCGGCCTCAACCCAGCGGTTCAACTCGCAGGGGATCTGCCTCACGAACGGTCCGTCGGCCAGATAGCAACGGAAGAAACAAGTATCGGAAGTGCCTCTGTAGGTGTTATAGTAGGTGGGAAAAAGCAAATCATATCGCCTGTCGACCCTGCAGGCCGCAGAATTGTAGAGGAAATCTCCCGCCAGAATCTCGGTATCGCTCAGCTGCTCTCCCCTCTTGTTGAACTCCGTTACGGTCATACGACGGTTCTTGTAATGCTCCTGGGTTATCCTGGAATAGAGTTTCCAGCGGTTGCCACGGGTGACCATCACATTCTGGGTGTCGTGGATCTTGTCGTAAAGCATCTTACGGTCGGTGAACTCGATTCCGTCCTTCGACTTCCATAAGAACACACCGCGCTCCCAGCTCTTTTCACCTATCCACTGGCAACCGACCATGCGGTAGGGGTATTCCTTGTCCTTGACCATGAACACCGACTGTTCGATCACGGTGTCCATCACCTTGCACTTCAGCTCATAGTGGAAACCATCGGCAGACTCGGCGAGATACAGGTTCTGGTTCCTCTCGTTCTCTGCAACTCCGTCGAGGGGATTGCCGGAGAAATACATCCTGTAGGTGCCGTCGGGCAGCTGAAGGATATTGTAGTAGTTGATCAGTTCCATCCCGAAATCCGCATTCGTAGCGAGCTCAATCGGGGCTTCGGGGAAGCTGACGCCGATAATGTGCCTGCGCCCGCATCCGCAGAGGACAAGGGCCAGCGCAACGATCAGCAGTATCCTTTTCATATCAGGGGGATATTGTTTCCGGAACAGGCAGCGATCATATCCGCGGGCCAGACGGATGCCTGGATCTCGCCGATATGGGCTTTGCGCAGGAAGAACATGCAGAGGCGGCTCTGGCCGATACCTCCGCCTATGCTCTGCGGCAAACGGCCGCCAAGCAGTTCCTGATGGAAGTACAGATCCGCCTTCCATTCTTCGCCGGCCGTCTTCAGCTGCCGCAGAAGGGCAGCCTTATCCACGCGTATACCCATGGAGGAGAGCTCGAAACTGCGCCCGAGCACGGGATTCCAGACCAGGATGTCCCCGTTCAGGCCGGGAAGCATCTCCCCATCCCATAGGGCGGGAGTGCTCCAGTCGTCGTAGTCGGCGGAACGGCCGTCGTGCTTCTGCCCATCTGCCAGGGCGCAGCCGATTCCCGCCACGAACACCGCACCGTATTCCCGGCAAATGGCATCCTCCCTATCCTTCGGGGAGAGTTCCGGATACAGCCGGCGCAGATGCTCTGCGTGGATGAAATGTATGTCCTGAGGGAGGCAGGGGCGGATGACCGGATACTTCTCGCAGACCATGAATTCGGTGCGCACTATGGCGGACCAGATGCGGCGTACTATATCCTTCAGGAACTCGGGACCGCGCTCGCCGGAAAGCATCACGCGCTCCCAGTCCCACTGGTCGACATAGAGGGAATGGACATTGTCCAGTTCCTCGTCCGCCCTGATGGCGTTCATATCGGTGTAGATACCATAGCCCGGTTCGATCCCGTATTCGGCGAGGGTGAGGCGTTTCCACTTGGCCAGCGAGTGCACTATCTCGCAGACCTCCCCGTCCATATCCTTCACCGGGAAGCTTACCGCCCGTTCGACTCCGTTCAGGTCGTCGTTTATGCCCGTGCCCTTCTTTACGAACAGAGGCGCGGTCACGCGGCGCAGGCGCAGCTCGGATGCGAGGTTCATCTGGAAGAAATCCTTGATTTCCTTGATGGCCCCCTCGGTCTGGCGCGCATTCAGCAGCGGTTCGTATCCGGATGGTATCTGCAGTTTCATCTATTCTTCAGCTTTCGTTTCCTTCACTATCTTCTCGGGACGCATCTGGGGGAAGAAGAGGACGTCCTGGATAGCGGTCTGGCCGGTCATGAACATGGTCAGACGGTCGATACCCATTCCGAGGCCGGAGGTGGGAGGCATGCCGTATTCGAGGGCACGCACGAAGTCGAAGTCTATGAACATAGCTTCGTCGTCGCCCTTGCTCTTGAGGCGGGCCTGCTCCTCGAAGCGCTCCAGCTGGTCGATAGGGTCGTTAAGCTCGCTGTAGGCGTTGGCCAGCTCCTTGCCGCAGACGAAGAGTTCGAACCTCTCGGTGAGGGCGGGATTGCTGCGGTGGCGCTTGGTAAGAGGGCTCATCTCCACGGGATAATCGATGATGAAGGTAGGCTGGATGAGGTTCTTCTCGGCATATTCTCCGAAGATGGCATCGATGAGCTTGCCCTTGCCCATGGAGGGCTCGACCTCGACATTAAGTTTCTTGCAGGTAGCGCGGAGTTCGTCCTCGTCCATTCCGCTGACGTCCACTCCGGCGTATTCCTTGATGGCGTCGAGGATTGGCAGGCGGCGATACTCTCCGCCGAAGTCCACCTCGTTCTCCCCTATCTTCACCTTGGTGGTGCCGTTCACGGCGACTGCGATCTTCTGCAGCATCTTCTCCACGAAGTCCATCATCCAGATGTAGTCTTTGTAGGCCACATAGATTTCCATGCAGGTGAACTCGGGGTTGTGGGTCTTGTCCATTCCCTCGTTGCGGAAGTCCTTGGCGAACTCATAGACTCCGCTGAAGCCGCCCACTATGAGGCGCTTGAGGTAGAGTTCGTTGGCTATACGCAGGTACAGAGGGATGTCCAGGGCGTTATGATGGGTGATGAAGGGGCGGGCAGTGGCACCTCCGGGGATGCTCTGGAGGATGGGGGTTTCCACCTCGAGGCAGCCGGCGGCGTTGAAGTACTCGCGCATGGTGGCGATTATCTTGGCGCGCTTCACGAAGGTATCCTTCACCTGAGGGTTGACTATAAGGTCCACATAGCGCTGGCGGTAACGCATTTCAGGATCGGTGAAAGCATCGTGCACCACGCCGTCCACTTCCTTCACTATAGGAAGCACGCGGAGACTCTTGCTCAGGAGGGTGAGCTCCTTCACGTGGATGCTGAGCTGGCCTGTCTGGGTGATGAAGGCGTAGCCCTTGATTCCCACCACGTCACCGATATCGAGCAGGCGCTTCCAGACGGTATTGTACATAGTCTTGTCCTCGCCGGGGCAGATTTCGTCGCGCTTGACGTAGATCTGTATGCGGCCGGTCTCGTCCTGCAGCTCGGCAAATGATGCCGCGCCCATTATGCGGCGGCTCATAAGGCGGCCCGCCAGGCAGACGTCGGAGAAGTTACCCTTCTGCTCGTCGTAGTTGTCGGTGATGTTCTTGGTCGTCTCGTTGACGGGATATAATGCAGCCGGATAAGGCTCGATTCCTAATTCACGCAATTTCGCAAGGGATTCCCTGCGTATCTGTTCCTGTTCGCTATATTCGATATTCGCCATATATATAAATATTTGAGCGCAAATTTAGCAATTTGCGCTCAAATAACAATGTAGCATTTTCATCGGGGGTATTTCCTGAAGAGTTTTTGTAGCTGGGAAGCAAGCGCTTCGGGCTTCAGGGGGTTACGTTCCACCGGCAGTATCTTGTTGTAGAAAAGCACCTGCCCCGTCTGCGTATCCACCAGCATTGCATTGAGGCTGGATCCATAAGCCCATCCGGGCGTGGCCTCATATGACATCGAGAAATCGGGATCAACGAATACGCCTCCGATTGCGCCTCCGGCCAGGCCCCCTATGACCCCGACTGCAACGCCCACCAGAACAGCCTTGGCGACTTCCTTCTTGTAAAGTTTCCTGTCTTTTATGAAGCCTTCCGAGAAGACTATCAGGCCATAGCGCGCACCTTTGCTTTCAAGGAATTTGTCCAGGGCTCCTTCGAAAACGATCTCCCCCATCCTCTTATGATTGATTCTCGGCAGGCTCTCGATCTCCCAGTCCAGATCCTTCTGATTGGGGAGACCCACCACGTCCACCGTGTCGGTGATGCCAAGTCCGGAGCTCAGCAAAAGCCCGGTCAGCAACTTCTGCTGCTCATCCGATCCCGCCTCGTCATAGTGCTCGCCTTCCTGGTCGATGTAGAATACCCTGCTGTAAGGCATTATCAGGGTTACATCCTCGACGGCCGGCGCATCCTCCGCGACATAACGGTACTGCGCACACGACGCCAGCAGCAACAAGACTGCAAGTAAGTAGATTCGTTTCATCGTTTAGAACTAAGATTTTTCATTCCGGGATAGAGGTAGAGTTCCTGCTCGACGGCGCCGCCGCGAAGGCGTATCCAGGTGCGGAAGCCGTCATCGCCCTCGGTGAATTCGAAGACGCGGGCGCCGTTGGGTTTCAGGTCGTTATATACCGTATCGCAACCGCTGAAACGGCCATAGATCATAAAGAAGCCTCTCCACATCAGCACGAAATCGTTGTTATGGTCGTGCCCGGTAACGACGCCCTGCACATCCCCCGACTCTACCATGGCCAGGTACAGTCCGGAATTGAACTTGGGCGAGGCCGGTTCCTCGCCGAGGTTGCCAAGAAGCGAGCGGTCTTTATAACGTGAACGGAGCCCTTCGTTGTATTCGGGGAAGGGAATATGCATAAATGCCAGCGAAGGCACAGGCTTTCCGCCATGCTGCGAGGTGAAATACCTGCTCGCAGCACGGTACCAGTCTATCTGGTCGGAATGCACGTAGCCCCAGCTCTTTATGCCCGCAGGATAATCCCAGTTGCCGGTATCGAAAAGGTAGAAAACCCTGTCCACGCCATCCTTACCGGAAAGTGTCAGGATATCGTTGGAACTTCCGTTCAGTCCCAGGTCGTCCGGGGTATTCACATTGCCGGCTATCGAGCGCACCACGGCATACATCTCGCTGCGCGTAAGGTCGAAATCGCTGTCGTGGTTGCCAAGTGCGACGGCAAAGGGTATCCCCCTGTCCACCAGCGGCTGGAGTATGGCACGGGCGCACTGCTCCGCCGGCTTGCCGAATACTATGTCGCCGGTATGGATCACGAAATCCGGCTTCTCGGTATCCAGCATCTCGATCACATTGCCGAGGGCCCTCTCCGAGCGCTCATCTCCCACGATATAATGGGTATCGGTGAACTGAAGTATCTTGAACTTGCCATCTTCCCCATATTTGAGGGAGGCCGCAATCCTGGGAGCCTGGCCCATCAGGCCAAATTGCATCAGGGCCAGGCCCAGGGTAGCTGCTATACGTAAGAATCTCACGGAATTAAATCTCTATCGGTTTATACTTGGGGACAAGGCTCTTCATTATGGCCCAGGCGATGAGGTAGGCCACACCACAGAAGCAGAATACCATAAAGTATCCCGCAGGCTTGCCTTCGAAGCCCATGAAGGTGAAGGCGGAACCGGCATTCTCGGCATAGGTGAAGAGGTTGCCGGCGACTTTCTGGATTATCATCGAACCGAGACCTCCGGCCATTGCGCCGATTCCGGTGATGGTGGCGATGGCGCTCTTGGGGAACATGTCACCCACGGTCGAGAAGAGGTTCGCGCTCCAGGCCTGATGTCCGGCAGCGGCAAGACCGATGAGGATGGCCGGCCACCAAGGGGTGTTGAAATGCACTCCCAGAGGCTGGGCGAAGAGGGATGCGAGGGGGAAGAAGGCGAAGATGAGCATGGCCAGCATACGGCCGGCGTAAGGGTTCATCCCCTTCTTATCCACGAATATCTTCGGGAGATATCCACCGAAGATGGATACCACCGTCACGATGGCATAGAGGGTGAATATCAGCGCCTGGCCCAGGCCGGAGGTTGCGGGGGCGCCGAACTGGTTGCTGAAGTAGGAAGGTGCCCAGAAGAGGAAGAACCACCACACTCCGTCGGTAAAGAACTTTCCGCAGATGAAACTCCAGGTCTGCTTGTATTTGAAGCACTGGATCATGGGGATACCCTTCTGCGAAGCCACTGCAGCCTTCTCGGCGGCCTCGGCGGCATCGTCCTGATGAATGTACTCGAGCTCGGCCTCGTTCACGTGCTTGCTGTCCTCGGGCTTATCGTACATAAAGGCCCAGAAGAACATCCAGATGAATCCCAGTCCGCCGATGATGACGAATGCCCATTCCCAGCCGAGGGCCTTGGCCAGCGGGGGAATGCAGAGGGGAGCCGCGAGGGCGCCCACGGAAGCACCGGCATTGAAAATGGAGGTGGAGAAGGCACGGTCCTTCTTGGGGAAGTATTCGGCAGTGACCTTGATGGCCGCCGGGAAGTTTCCTGCCTCGCCAAGGGCAAGTATGCCGCGGCAGAGCAGGAAGAGATAAACGCCTGTGGTGGATATTGCCAGTGCAGCGTTGCTGCCGGCTTCGACCGCTTTCATTGCTCCGACGCTGCCGAGGCCCACGATATGGGTCGTGGCCCAGCCGGTTGCGGCGTGCAGGCAGGCGCCCGCCGACCACACTCCGATGGCGATAAGATAACCCTTCTTGGTTCCCATCCAGTCCACGAACTTACCGGCGAAGAGGCAGGCGATGGCGTAGAAGATGGAGAAGAAGGATGTGATGGTGCCGTAGTCGGCGTCGGTCCAATGGAATTCGGGTTTGATGAATTCTTCGTAAGTGAGGGAAAGGACCTGGCGGTCGAGGTAGTTCACAGTCGTTGCCACGAAGAGCAGCGAGCAGAGCCACCAGCGCCAGTTGGTCATCAGTTTGGTTTGTGTGCTCATTTAAATATATGTTTATCTAACTTCTTTCACTATTGCGAGGGCCTCGCGGCAGAGTTCGGAAATCTTTCCCCACTCCCCTGCTGCGATGACATCCTTAGGGAAAAGGTTGCTGCCCATACCGACGCAGTACACGCCGGCCTTGAACCAGCCTTCCAGGTTCTCGCGGGTGGGCTTCACGCCGCCGGTTACCATAAGTTTGCTCCAGGGCATCGGAGCGCGTAGGCCTTTCACGAAGGCGGGGCCGAGGACGTCGCCGGGGAAGACCTTGCAAAGGTCGCATCCGGCCTCCTGGGCCGCGCCCACTTCGCTCACGCTGCCGCAACCGGGGGCATAGGGAATGTTCCTGCGGTTGCAGATGGGGGCGACGGCGGGGTTGAAGAGGGGCCCCACCACGAAGTTGGCGCCCAGCTGGATGTAGAGGGCGGCGGTGGCGGGATCCACGACGGAGCCTATTCCCACGATCATTCCGGGGAGCTCCTTGTTGGCGTATTTGACAAGTTCGCCGAAGATTTCCTGTGCGAAGTCGCCTCTGTTGGCGAATTCGAATGCGCGTATGCCGCCTTCGTAGCAGGCTTTCAGCACGTTCTTGCTGATTTCAAGGTCGGCATTGTAGAACACCGGCACTATGCCGGTCTCCGCCATTGCGGTCAATACCTGTATTTTATCGTATTTTGCCATAATTCTATCTGGATACGCGGCCGGAGCCGTCGCCCTTCATAAGGTTTTCAACTTCTGCCACGGTGACGAGATTATAGTCGCCGTAGATAGTATGCTTGAGGCAGGAGGCAGCAACCGCGAAGTTGAGAGCCTTCTGGTCGTCGAAATTGAGCAGGCCGTAGATGAGGCCGCCCATGAACGAGTCGCCGCCGCCCACGCGGTCCACTATGTGGGTGATGTCGTAGCGGGGAGACTGGTAGAGGGTCTTGCCATCCCAGAGCACTCCGCCCCAGGTGTTATGGTTGGCGTTGATGCTGCCGCGGAGGGTGATGATAACCTTCTTGGCGCGGGGGAACTTTGCCATAAGCTGCTCGCCCACGCTCTGGAAGCGCTTCTGGTCCACCTGGCCGCCGGTAGCGGTAACGTCGAAGCCTTCGGGCTTAATGCCGAACACCTTGTCGGCATCCTCCTCGTTGCCGAGGATTATATCCGAACAGGCCACCAGCTCAGGCATTACTTCGGAAGCCTTCTTCCCGTATTTCCAGAGATTCTTGCGGTAGTTAAGGTCGCAGGAGACGGTGACTCCCAGGCGGTTGGCCGCCTTGACTGCTTCGAGGCAGACATCTGCGGCGCCCTGGCTGATGGCGGGAGTGATGCCGGTCCAGTGGAACCAGTCGGCTCCGGCAAGCACCTTGTCCCAGTCTATCATTCCGGGCTGGATCTCGGATATGGCGGAGTGGGCGCGGTCATAGACCACCTTGCTGGGGCGCGCCACGGCGCCGGTCTCGAGGAAATAGATTCCCAGGCGCTCACCTCCGAAAATGCAGTTGGAAGTGCCTACGCCGTGCTTATGAAGGTCGGCTATGCAAGCCTTGGCTATGTCGTTGTCGGGGAAGCGGGTCACGAACTCGGCCTCGCAACCATAGTTGGCAAGGGATACTGCCACGTTGGCCTCGCCGCCACCGAAAGTTGCGTTCAGCTGGTCGGTCTGCGAAAAGCGAAGATAGCCTGGAGTGGCAAGGCGGAGCATAATCTCGCCGAAGGTGATTATTTTGGGCATAAATAATATGTTAAGCATACAAATTTAGCATTAATTTGGGAATCGTGTGCGTTAACGGAGAAAAATTACTACCTTTGGACGAGCAATAGCCTAATGGAAAAAACGACTAAAATCACAATCAAGGACATAGCCCTTCAGACCGGCTTGTCGTGCGGCACCGTGGATCGTGTGCTGCACAACCGCGCCGGAGTCTCAAAAAAGAGCTACGCCAAGGTGATGAAGGTCATAAAGGCCCTGGGATATGAGCCCAACATCTACGCTTCCCTGCTGGCCCAGCGCACCAAGCGCGAGATCGTCATCCTTCTCCCCTTCTCCAAGAAAGGAGAGTTCTGGGAGCTCGCCGAACCAGGCATACAGCGCGGCAGGGAGTTCGCCCTCAAACTTAGCATAGACGTTCACAAGGTAGAGTATGACGAGTATGACATCAACTCTTTCCGCGATGCCTGTGCCAAGGTTCTGGCCATGAATCCCGCCGGAGTGGTGATGCCTCCGATGTTCAAGAACGAGACCCTGCTCTTCGTCGATAAGCTCCGCCAGAAAAACATCCCCCACGTCTATGTAGACACTAAGCTCGAGAGCAACGGGTATCTGGCTTACTACGGAATGCCCGTCTATCAGAGCGGATATCTCTGCGCATCCATACTTACCGACAACAGGTCCGCGAAGGAAATCGCCATAGTGCGCATCCAGCGCGACAAGCACGGCCAGTCCGACCCTACGATGAACCGCAGGGAGGGCTTCATAGACTATATTTCCGAGCACTTCCCGGACTGCAACATCCACAACGTGTTCATCAACCCCAACGAGCCCGAGAACATAGACGGCATACTGGAGGAGTTCTTCTCGGCCCATCCGGAAGTGAGGCTCATTGCGATGTTCAACTCGCGCATCCATCTGGTCGCATCCTTCCTGGAGAAGCACGCGGACAGGAAATACCACGTGGTAGGTTTCGACAACCTGGCCGCCAACACCGCCGCGCTGCGCAGCGGACTGGTATCCGCCCTCATAGCACAAAGAACAGGAGACCAGTTCTATAGCGCGATCAGCGCGATAACTGATTTCCTGATCTTTGGAAAAGCTCCCGCAAACCGGGATAATTTCATGCCGATGGACATACTCACGCGCTATAACGCGGAGTATTATTAGACTCCTCCGAAAGCGCTGTAGCCGCCGTCCACGGGGATTATCACGCCCGTGACGAAGGAGGAAATATCACTCAGCAAATAAAGCATGGTACCCACCAGGTCTTCGGGCTCTCCGAACTTGTGGGTAGGAGTGTTCGCGATTATCTTCTTGCCCCTGGGCTTGAGAGCTCCGGTAGCTTCGTCGGTGAGGAGGAAGCGGTTCTGGTCGGTGAGGAAGAATCCGGGAGCTATGGCGTTGCACCGTATGCCCAGCTGGGCAACGTGCACCGCATACCACTGGGTGAAGTTGTTGATGGAACCCTTGGCAGCGGAATATGCCGGAATCTTGGTAAGGGGCCGGAATGCGTTCATCGAGGAGATGTTCAGCACCACGCCCTTCTTGGCCTCGATCATATCGGTGGTGAACACCATCGTGGCCAGCAGGGTGCCCTTGAAATTCAGGTCATAGACAAACTGGAACCCTTCCATGTCGAGCCCGTAGAAGCTCTGGGCAAGGTCGGTGTCGGCATCCATCTGCTCTACCGCGCAGGTCGCCTTGGGGGAATTGCCTCCGGCGCAGTTGATGAGTATATCTATCTTGCCGAGTTTCTGGTGGATGAGCTCGCGGGCGGCCACCAGCGCCTCCTTGTCGAGGGTGCTGGCGCTGATGCCCAGGCACTTCACGCCGAATTCCTTGGCTAATGCTTCTCCTTTCGCGGGATTGTCCTTGCTGCGGCTGATGACCGCGAGGTTGACTCCTGCTTCGGCCAGTCCGCGCGTGAGGGCCATACCCAGCACGCCGAATCCGCCGGTAATGACGCAGTTGCGTCCTTTCAGGTCTTCGAATGAATATTTCATAAGCTATTTACTGAATAATCTTGCGATGTGACGGTCGCAAAGGTTTGCGGTTATCTGCTCGCCTATCACGTCGGTATGCTTCTCCAGGGCGGGGAGGAACTCGTCTGCGAGCTCTGCCGCGATCTTGTAGCTGACGTGGATAAGCTGGCGGAAGGAAGGATTGTAAAGAGGGTCTGCCTGATTATGGCGCATGGTGCGGGCATAGGTCTCGGCATCCCACTTGGCAACCTCCTCGGGAGTAGGCAGCTTGGCGGTATCGACGTCTATGACGGTGGCGTAGGGGACGGTGAGTTCTTCCATACGCCCGAGAGCGTTCACATATATCTTCTTGGCAAGCTCGAGGGCTGCGGGGTCGGCAACGGCAAGGCCAATGTTCTCTTCGAGCCAGGTAGTGCCGGCGGTCTTGATGTGTATGCCCTTGTCGTGCTTGCGGATCAGGCGGCCCATGATGGGATAGATGCTGAACTTATCCGAACCGGAGTGGATGGAGAGCTTGAGGTTGTCCGGCAATCCATATTCGCGGACGGCCTCTTCGATTACCAGCAGATCCTGTTCGAACTCCTGCTCGAAGCGGGCCAGGTCCCCACGGTAGTCCACGCCCTTGTTGAAACGGCCGGTGAACTTGGGGGCGATGGTCTGGACGGGGATTCCCTCCTTCGCGATCTCGCGGAGTATATACCTCAACTCCTCGGGAGTCTGGGCCTCGTCCACCTCGTCCATCGAAACCTCGGTGACGAAGTTGTCGGCCCCCTTCTTGGAGGCGATGTAGCGGTAGATTTTGCCGGCTTCCTTGATGGCGGGGAGGAACTTCTCTTCCACCGTACCGGTCTTTCCTATGTAGTCGGCCACGTCGATGGTGAAGAAGTCGGAAGCATCGATGAAGCGGTCAACGTTATTAAGGTTGATGTGGTCGGCATCCACGAAGTACTGGCCCTTGTAGTTCAGGGCCTTCACGGCTGCATCGGCTTCGCGGCGGGTCTCTATGGGCTCGGTGCCCACGATCTGATGTTCACGGTTGGACTTGTTCCATACAGGCACGAAGTGCACGCCGAAGCGCTCTTCCGCCTCTATCAGGGCCTTAAGCTGGTTGATTCCCTCGTGGGCAAAACGGTCGCCCACGCCGAAAGAGTATTTTCCTATTTTCATATTGTCTATGCGTTGTAAGTGGTGGAGATGGTGTCGCCGCCTTCTCCTGTCCAGTTGGTGTGGAAGAATTCCCCGCGGGGTTTGTCGGTGCGCTCATAGGTATGGGCCCCGAAGAAGTCGCGCTGGGCCTGCAGCATATTGGCGGGCAGGCGCTCGGCACGGTAGCCATCGTAGTATTCGAGGGCGGCGGAGAGGCAGGGAACGGGAATGCCGTTCACCACGGCGCTTGCTATGACATTGCGCCAGCCCTTCTGGGCCTCGGCGAGCTTACCCTGGAAGTAGCTGTCCAGCAGCAGGTTGGCAATGGCGGGATTCTTGTCGAAAGCCTCCTTGATCTTGCCGAGGAAAACGCTGCGGATGATGCAGCCGCCCCTCCACATCAGGGCGATTCCACCGTAGTTAAGGTTCCATCCGTACTCCTTGGCGGCTGCGCGCATCAGGGCATATCCCTGAGCATAGGAGACCACCTTGGCGGAGAAGAGTGCCTTGCGCAGATCCTCCAGGAAGGCGGCGCGGTCCCCGGTATAGCGGGCGGCCTTGGGGCCTTCGAGTATCTTGGAAGCGGCCACGCGCTCCTCCTTCTGTGCGGAGAGGCAGCGGGCGAACACCGACTCGCCTATGAGGGTGAGGGGCACGCCCTGGTCGAGGGCGGATATGGCAGTCCACTTGCCCGTGCCCTTCTGGCCGGCGGTATCCAGTATGTAATCCACCACATATTTTCCGTCATCATCCTTCTTTGCGAGTATGTCGCGGGTGATTTCGATGAGATAGCTGTCGAGGTCCCCCTTGTTCCACTCGGCGAAGGTCTCGTGCATCTCCTCGTTGGTCATTCCGAGATAATCCTTCATAATCTGGTAGCACTCGCAGATAAGCTGGATGTCACCGTATTCGATGCCGTTGTGCACCATCTTCACGAAGTGGCCTGCGCCGCCTTCGCCCACCCAGTCGCAGCAGGGGGATCCGTCCGCGACCTTCGCGCAGATGCCCTGGAAGATGGGTTTCACATAGGGCCAGGCAGCGGGAGATCCGCCGGGCATCATCGAAGGGCCCTTCAGGGCGCCTTCCTCGCCGCCGGAGACTCCGGTGCCGATGTAGAGCAGGCCTTTGCTCTCCACATACGCAGTGCGGCGTGCGGTGTCGGGGAAGTGGGTGTTGCCGCCGTCGATGATTATGTCGCCCGGTTCGAGCAGG
>JAEEXQ010000102.1 GCA_016287875.1 Bacteroidales bacterium
CAGCCGCCCTTGACGAGGGCCTCTGCATCGGCTTTGTCGATTTCGTTCTGGGTGGCGCAGGGGAGTGCGATGTCGCAGGGGATGCCCCAAGGACGCTCTCCGGGATAGTACTTCGCGGAAGGATACTTCTCTGCGTACTCCTTGATGCGGCCGCGGCGGATGTTCTTGAGCTGCTTGACGTAGGCTACCTTCTCCTCGTCGAAGCCGTCGGGGTCGTGGATGAAGCCGTCGGAGTCGGAGAAGGTGACCACCTTTGCACCGAGGCGCATGGCCTTCTCGGCGGCGTGCTGGGCTACGTTGCCGGAGCCGGATACGAGTACCGTCTGGCCCTCGAAACTCTTGCCCTGGGTGGCGAGCATCTGCTCTGCGAAGTAGCACAGGCCGTAACCGGTGGCTTCGGGGCGCAGTATGGAGCCGCCCCAGGCGAGGCCTTTTCCGGTAAGGGTGCCGGTGAACTCGTTGCGCAGGCGCTTGTACTGGCCGAAGAGATATCCTATCTCACGGCCGCCCACGCCTATGTCGCCGGCAGGAACGTCGGTGTCCTGGCCTATGTGCTTGCAGAGCTCGGTCATGAAACTCTGGCAGAAGCGCATTACCTCGGCGTCGGACTTGCCTCTGGGGTTGAAATCGGATCCGCCCTTGCCGCCTCCCATGGGCAGGGTGGTGAGACTGTTCTTGAAGGTCTGCTCGAAGGCAAGAAACTTCATTATGCTCAAATTGACGCTTGCGTGGAAGCGGATACCCCCTTTGTAGGGGCCGAGGGCGCTGTTGCACTGCACCCGGAAACCGCGGTTGATGTGGAGCTCGCCACGGTCATCGGTCCAGGGGACACGGAAGATGATGATACGCTCAGGCTCTGCAATCCTTTCCAGGATCTTCAGGTCGATGAGCTGGGGGTTCTCGGCAATGTAAGGAGCGATGCTTTCAGCAACTTCCCTGACTGCCTGGTGGAATTCGGGCTCGCCCGGATTCTTGGCTACGAGACCGGCCATGAAGCCGTCTACGTACTTTTTAGCAAAATTGTCCATTGAAAACCTCTTAAAATGATGAACTACTAACTATTTGCAAATATAAAAAAATCCTTCAAAAATAGTTACCTTTGTGCGTTATGGCAGAAAGCAATTTCATAGATTTCGTAAAGATACACTGCGAGTCCGGTCACGGCGGAGCCGGAAGCACCCATCTGCTCAGGGCCAAGTACGTGCCCAAGGGCGGTCCTGACGGCGGCGACGGCGGCCGCGGAGGCCATATAATCCTCCGTGCAAATCCCCAGTTCTGGACTCTGATCCACCTGAAATACAGGAAGTATGTCAAGGCCGAGGACGGCGAAAAGGGCGGCGCAGCCCTGCGTCACGGCAAAAACGGCGAGGATATCTATCTGGACGTGCCCGTGGGCACCATAGTCAAGGATGCCGAGACCGACGAGGTGGTAATGGACCTTACCGAAGCCGGAGAGGAGAGGATACTCTGCAAAGGCGGACGCGGGGGCCTCGGAAACGACAATTTCAAGACTCCTACGCTCCAGACTCCGCGCTTCGCCCAGCCCGGCGAAGAAGGGGAGGAAGGATGGTTCATACTGGAGCTCAAACTCCTTGCCGACGTGGGCCTGGTGGGATTCCCCAATGCGGGAAAATCCACCCTGCTGGCCACCGTGACCTCGGCAAAGCCCAAGATAGCTAACTACGCCTTCACCACACTGGAGCCTAATCTTGGCATAGTGCGGTATTACGATGACAAGTCTTTCGTGATAGCCGACATCCCTGGAATCATCGAGGGTGCGCACGAAGGTCGCGGAATCGGGGACAGGTTCCTCCGCCACATCGAACGTAATTCCGTGCTGCTTTTCATGGTCGCGGTAGATGAAGACGATATCCCCGGAACCTATCAGACTCTTCTGAACGAACTCAGGCTCTATAATCCCGAGCTGCTGGTGAAGGAACGCGTGCTCGCCATCACCAAGTGCGACATGATAGACGAAAGCATAGAGAAGGAAATAGAGCCCGGCCTCCCTGACGACGTGCCTCACGTATTCATCTCTTCCGTCAGCGGAGAGGGAATCAAGGAACTCACCGATATGCTGTGGAGGGCATTGCAGAAATGAGTTTCTCCCTGGAGGAATTGGACCGCGCGGCCACCCTGGCCATCAACGGCTTCTCAGGTGCTTTTACCGATGCCGTGATGCCCATACTGAGCAACCGCGCCGTATGGGTGCCCTTTTACCTCCTGCTCTTCTTCTACCTGTGGCGTCGCCTGGGTTGGAAAAAAGCCCTGGTAATACTCGTTACCACCGTACTTTCGGTGGCCGTAATCGACCAGGTGGCAAATTTGGTGAAGTACTCTGCAATGCGTCTGCGCCCCTGCTGGGACGAACTTATGACCGAAAACGGACTGAACGTCCTGGAAAGCAAAGGGAGCAAATACGGTTTTTTCTCCGCCCACGCCGCTACTTGCGCCGGAGTGGCCACCGTCGTGACCTTCCTTATGCGCCGCCTGGACGAAGATCGCAGGGAGATCTTACTGCTTGTGCTGCTGATACTTTGGGTGGCCGGAGTCAGCATCAGCCGCGTCTATGTGGGCAAACATTTTCTCGGAGACATACTGGTCGGGGCGCTTGCAGGAATAATTCTTGCACGCTTATTGTCCTGGCTCGTCCATTGGGTCATAACCAAATTTTTTTCTAAATTTGTAGATTGACAGATTTCTACGGTATGGGAAAGATCATTGCGATAGCAAACCAGAAAGGCGGAGTGGGAAAGACCACGACCGCCATCAACCTTTCGGCATCACTTGCGGTGATGGAGAAGAAGGTCCTCATCATCGATGCCGACCCTCAGGCCAACTCGACCTCGGGCCTCAATTTCTCGCCCGACAACGCCGACAAGCGTACCCTCTACGAGGTGATGATAGGCGAGATAGGCATTGAAGATGCCCTGATCCAGACTGAGATGTCCGGGCTGCATCTGGTTCCTTCGCACATCAATCTCGTGGGTGCCGAAATCGAGATGCTGGAGTTCCCCCAGAGGGAAAGCGTGCTGCGCAAGGCCCTGGAGCCCATAAAGGACAACTACGATTATATCATCATAGACTGTTCCCCCTCGCTGGGCCTAATTACGGTGAACTGCCTTACCGCCGCCGATTCCGTCATCATCCCCGTCCAGCCCGAGTTCTTCGCTCTGGAGGGTCTCGGAAAGCTGCTGCAGACCATACGCCTGGTGCAGGGCGAAGTGAATCCTTCCCTTACCATCGCAGTCTTCCTGGTAACGATGTTCGACGGCC
>JAEEXQ010000045.1 GCA_016287875.1 Bacteroidales bacterium
ATGCCCAAATTCCAGCCCGCACACCTGGATTTTTCTGCCCGGACGGAGCGGCGTGGGGGAAGAAGTGGCGGCCGTGCTGAGAGACGAAGGGGCGGAGAGGCGGAGAGGAGAGAAGGAGAGAAGGAGAGAAGGAGAGAAGTGCGAAAGATTTAGGATTTACTACAGGGAAGTGCCACGGAGGGGGTTCTGTGGGGGTGTGCTGTAAATTGACGGGGGTTGAAGGGGGCGTTTTTTACAGCAGACCGCCTCCCAAGGGCTTCCAAGGGTGGTCGTTGAAAATTTAAACGTTTAAAACGTTTAGCGCCATCTCCGATATGCGCGACTGACACGCCACGAAAGATCAGGGTGACGACGGCACAACGAAAATGGGCGGCGCAGCGCGCTGGAGCCCGGCGCTCGCCAGGGGACGTGGTTGGGCGGGATGGGCGTGATACGTAAGTTGCTGAGAGACAGCAGATTGCTTGATCAAGGCTGCTCAATTTGAAGCAGCCTTGATTGCGTAACGCGCTGAAGGACAGCTATTTACGCAGCACGGTCAAAATACCAGGCTTCACCTTTCGGGAAATCCACACCACGCCGCGGCGAGCGGGGGCCTAGCGGACGGGGAATGCAGGTACCGGGACGCCATTTTCCGGCGGCACGGACCTGCCCTTTCCCCGGCGCGGATGGAAATAGCCGCACGGGCAGAAAAACGCAGGAGAATCTGCCCGCACCAGGGAAAAACAGCCGCCCGGGCAGAAAAACGCAGGAAAATCTGCCCGCACCGGGGAAGAACAACCGCACGGGCAGAAAAACGCAGGAAAATCTGCCCGCACGCAGGAAATGCCGCGGCGTGCGGGAGCCCAGCGGACGGGGAATGCAGGTACCGGGACGCCGTTTTTTTGGCGGCACGGACCTGCCCTTTCCCCGGCGCGGACGGAAAGCCGCGGCGATGGGTGTGGCGCAACGAAATTGGCCGGGCAGCTAAGTGATTGTGTGTCAGGGAGATACTGAAAACAAATCGGCGAATTTCGCCGATTTGTTTTCAGGAAGTGGCTGAATATCAGCAAGATAGCTGCCCGCTGGGCCGCGGCGGCTTTACTGCAGATGCTTGGCGGCGGCGCAGAGAGCGTCGAAGAAGTCGGGGCCGAAGCGGCGGATGAGGGGGCCGCGGAGGAACTGGTAGACACGGATGCCCTCGCGGCGGCCGCGCTCGAAGGCGCAGCGGCATATGTCCCAGCGGTGCAGGTTCAGGGCCATCCCGCCTCCGCGGAACTTCTTCACGCGGATCGGATAGAGGGCGCAGGAAACCGGCTTGGCCAGCCCCGCCTTCTCGATGGCGCAGAGGCAATTATCCCCCTCGAAACGGCAGAAAGCGCACTCCTCGGTACCCGGCACCAGCGGGGTAACCAGGTCGCCGTCGCGATCCACCGCAAAAAAGCCCGAAGCCTCGGCAGAGTTGCGGCCGGCCTCGGACATCAGCGCAGAAAACGAAGGATAATCCCTCTCCAACGCAGGGATTTCCTCTTCCTCGAGAGGAGCTCCGCTGTCGCCCACTATGCAGCAGGCACCTTTGCACACAGGATAATCGCAGGCGAAGTACTCGCAGACCACATCTTCGCTCACGAGCACGTCACCTATCTGGATGATAGTACCGAAATCTTCCCTTCTCATTTTATGACATATTCTACCTTGCTGCCTTTCCCCAGCGCGGAAATCACATCCTGGACATCCTGGGCGGTAACTTTCGACAGATAGGTCGAGTAATTGGAAATCATATCCTTCCCCTCGGAATAGCGCCGCAGCACGGCGGCCATCATATAGTCGGGATCCGCGAGCTCACCCGCCATCTCGGTAGAGAGGGCATCCTTCAGGCCATTCAGGTCGGAAGGAGAGAGAGTGGTGGCGGAGATGCGCTCGAGGGCATCGCGCAAGCGGTCCATCACCTCCATCGGATCGGCCGGTTCCACGTCGGCAGGAAGCCCTTCGGACGGACAGGCCTTGCAGTTTATGTAGATGGCTATGCGTTCGGTGGGCAGCAGGCGGAGGTCGGGGACCACTTCGAAATACTGGCCCAGGGGGGCGAGGTCCACCACGAGCTCGCGGCGCAGATGCTCCACGGCTATGCGGAAGGCGCACCAGGACTGCATGGTGAAGGGCCTTTCGGCTGCCATCGCGATGTTGGCGCCCGTGCCTTCGCCGAGGGAGAGTTCATCGCGGCCGACGGTGTATGTGGACCAGCCTGAACGCATCTGATAGGTCATCTTGGAACGCACGGAGAAGTTCTTCCCGGTGCGGAATCCCCCCAGCACGCGGCACAGCAGCTTCTGCAGGCCGTAGGCGGAAAGGTTCCCTTCTATGAAGATTATCCCGTCCTGGTTCTTGGCGAACTGGGCGGAGAAGTAGCGCTCGGCTTTTTCGGGGAGATTTCCTCCCAGCCGGCCGGTGGACTTGGTGTCGGGATAGAAGAAGTCCGGGCACATTATGCTGTCGGTCACGGCGTTGATGCCCTCGGAAGAGAGGCGGAAGTCCTCCTGGCGCAGGGCCTCGCTGCGGCGGTAATAGTCGAAGGTCGCCAGGTTCAGCCGGCGGTTTTTCTGTATGGAGAGAAGGCTGCGGAAGAGCAGGGTCATACGGTCGGAGGGGACGGTGCCGCTGATGCGCATATCCGCGGCGGTGACCTTGCAGGACATGGTTATCCCGTTGGATTCCAGCATATTGCGGAACTGCATGGCATCCATCCCGCAGATGTCGTAGAGGCCGAGCATATCTCCCACGAAGGCGCTTTCCCCTTCCGCGATCCCAGGCACCTCGGGATACCCGCCGCGTATCATCTGCGCATAGCGGATGCGGGAATCATCCGTCTTCTTGAAAAGCACCTTCATCCCGTTGGAGAAGGTCCAGAGGCTGCCTCCGGTCTGGGGGTCGGTGACCTCGGATTTCAGGCGGACCTTGCGGTCGACGGGATAATAGAGGGCCAGGCTGTCGCCGAAACGGACGGTCGTGCCGGCGCCGGAAGACTCCTTCCATCCTTTCTGGAATATGTCCTGCAGGGCCCCGGTGGAGAGGGTGTCCGCCGGCGTACCGTAGCGGACGGTGAGGTTCCTGCGGGGATCGAGCAGGGCGGAGGCGAAGCGGTTGAACATCGACAGGTCCTGGGTGACGGATATCTTCCTTCCGCTGAAGAACTTCTCCCTCTCCTTGCGGGAGGCCAGGCTGGCGCCATAGAGGTAGTTCGCCTTGCAGGTAGATACGTATTCCCGGTTGGAGATGGAGGCGGCGCTGTTCTTCGCGGCCCAGGTGATGAAACGGTCCTTGGCGTCGAAGAATTCCTGGGGAGTAACTCCGTTCCTGTCTATGTCCGACAGCACGCCGGCGATGTATTCAGTGGCCAGGGGGACATCCTTCTCCCGCACTCCCACGTGCAGGGAGTAGCGCTCGTTGCCCTCCGTCCTGGAACTGTCCAGATAACGGAAACGGACGTAGGCGAGGGGGATGTCCTTCGCAAGGAAGAGGGCCTCTATGCGCTTGCGCAGTATGTCCCCGAGCTCCCGGGAAAACATACTGGACACCAGCGGCTGAGGGGTGCTCATATACTTAAGCGGGGTGCGGGGAGAGTCGTAGATGACCTCTATTTCCGACAGGTCCCTGCTGCTCTTGCCGTAGTGGATAAAGCGCGGACGGTCGGCGGGCACCCAGACATAGGGAGCCTTTTCGGGCGCGGGGCTGCGCTTGCCGACGGTGAGCGACATCAGATACAGGCGGTCCTTCATCCTGGCGGCGTCGATATCCCCGCAGGCGATTATGGCCTGCTCCCCTTTGTACTTGGAGATAATGTCGAAGAGAAGTATTATCGTGGAATCCAATGCAACGGATTGGAAGGTCGGGACATCTTCAAAACTGTAAACGGCCGAAGCCCCTTCGTAGGATATATATCCGTGGCGGGTGTAGCCGACGCCCTTGGAAGAGAGGAAAGAGTAGTCCAGAGCGGCACGCGCATCTTCCTGATTCTCAAGGCCTTTCTGCACCAGGGCAAAATTGGCATAGCCTTTGGAAGTAGTATTGGGAACTATGTAGTATGTGAGACCGTTGGCGAAAGTTCCGGTATTTATGCCAGCCTCCTGCCCGAAAGTAGGGAGTTCCTGGGCCGAAATCCCGGGGGATGACGCCAGAAACAGCACAAGGATGGCAATATGTAGGAATGTTTTACGCATAAACAGTTCTGCCAAACACAAAAATACAACAAAATTTACTATTTTTGCGAAATTGCCAACAAGGATTGAACCAAAACAAATTTATAGAGAAATGAAAAAGCTTATCATCATTGTAGCATCGATGCTTTGCGCAGGAATGGTTTACGCACAGGATCTGGCATCGGTGACCGAAATCTACAACAG
The DNA here is from genome assembly GCA_016287875.1 of Bacteroidales bacterium. Taxonomy (GTDB): domain Bacteria; phylum Bacteroidota; class Bacteroidia; order Bacteroidales; family UBA932; genus Cryptobacteroides. Next base: position 4,377 of record JAEEXQ010000045.1, read on the forward strand.
TGCTATCACTGCGAATGAAGCCGGGAACGTTGAAATGGCTCTCCAGAACTTCAAGGATGCTCTCGTGCAGGCCGAAGCCCTCGGCGAGGAAGGCGCTGAAATCGCCCAGAACTGCAAGAGTTCTATTCCCATCCTTATGTTCTCCCTTGCCAAGAAGGCAGTCAATGACGCTGAATACGACAAAGCAATCGCCGGCCTGAAAGAGACCGCCGAGGTTGCCAAGAAATACGGTGCCGACGATATAGCCGTCGAAGCCACCGGCCTCGTTCCCCAGGTGCTTATGCAGAAGGCGAACGGATTCTTCAACGACAAGGACTTCGCAGCCGCTGCCGACGCTTACAAGGCAGTCCTCGCAGAGGATGCCAAGAACGGTATGGCAAGCCTGCGCCTCGGTGCCGCCCTCAAGGGCCTCGGGGACAAGGAAGGTGCTCTCGCAGCTTTCCGCGAGGCTATCGCCAATGGTCAGGAGAAGGCCGGTGCCAAGCAGTTCGTGAACCTCCTCCAGCAGGAAGCATCCGCCAACCTGAAAGCCAAGAAGTATGACGAGGCCATCGCCAACGCCCTTGCTTCCAACGAGTTCGGCGAGAATGCCAAGGCTTTCCAGATCGCAGGCACCGCCGCTTCCAACGGTGGCAAGCTCAAGGAGTCCATCGAATACTTCGAGAAGTACATCCAGATCGCTCCTGACGCCAAGAACGCCGGCGACATCCTCTTCAGCATCGCAGTTTCCTACCAGAAGCTGAAAGACAACGCCAAGGCCAAGGAGTACTATCAGAAGGCAGTGGCCAATCCCGCCAAGATCAATCCCAAGAATCTTGAGGCCGCGAAAGCTCAGATCGCTGCCATAAAATAAGAAATATGACCTGCCTGGAACTGCTATCTCCGGCAAGGAATGCTGACATCGGCATCGCTGCGATCGACAGTGGTGCCGATGCCGTATATATCGCCGGTCCGCAGTTCGGGGCCAGGAAGGATGCCGGCAATCCCGTCGAGGAGATTGCCAGGCTCTGCGCCTATGCGCACAAGTTCGGGGCGAGGGTATTCGTAACCGTGAACATTCTGCTGCGCGATGCCGAGATGGAGGAAGTGCACCGCCAGATGCTCGCCGAGCAGGAGGCCGGGGTAGATGCCTTCATCATCCGGGACATGAGGATATGTTCCTGGAAGGATATCACCGTCCCCCTGCACGCATCCACCCAGTGTGCCATACGCAGCGTGGAGGATGCCCTTCGCTTCCAGCAGGCCGGCTGCAGCAGGATAGTCCTGGAAAGGGAACTTCCGCTTTCGACGGTGCAGCAGATATGCAAGGCCGTGACGTGCGAGGTGGAATGCTTCGTGCACGGGGCCCTTTGCGTGTGCTACAGCGGGGAATGCAGGCTGAGCGAGTATCTGGACGGGCGCAGCGCCGACCGCGGGGAATGCGTGCAGGCCTGCCGCTCGATGTACGACCTGGTGGACGGGAGCGGAAAGGTGCTGGTGAAGGACAAGGCCCTGCTGTCGCTGAAAGATCTCAACCTCCACGACAGGCTTCCGGAGCTCGCGGCGGCCGGAGTCTGCTCTTTCAAGATAGAAGGAAGGCTGAAAAGCATATCCTACGTACGCAATATCACCCGATATCATTCCCAGGCGCTGGACGCGCTGGTGGCCGCCGAGCCCGAAAAGTACGCCAGAGCCTCTTTCGGAAGGGTTTACGGCGGAGTCGAGCCCGATCCCTGGAAGACTTTCAACCGCGGATATACCGAGCTGTTCTTCGACGGAAAGAGGGGCAGCTGGTCGTCGATGGACGCTCCTAAATCGATGGGAGAGTTCGTCGGAACCGTGATGCGGGTCCGCCGCAGAGGAAAAGAGATGGAAATCACCCTCAGAACGGCCTCCAAGGGCCTTGAGCTCCACAATGGCGACGGCTTCGCCTTCGCCGGTAAGGGCGGAGTCGTAGGATTCCGAGGGGACGTATGTTCAGGTAACACGATTGTTTGCAAGGCCGTCGAAGGGGTGCGCGAAGGCCTGTCTTTATACCGTAATACGGACACCCTTTTCGAGAAGGAATTGGACAAGAATCCCTGCCGCAGGGAGCTTCCAGTGGGTCTTTCGGTAAAAGTGCATGGGCGATGGAACATAGATGTTACCGTACATTCCGAAGACGGACGCGAGTTCACCAGCCCGTTCAAGGCCGACCTCGAGAAGGCGGAGAACCGGGAAAGGGCCGAAGCGATGCTCCGCGAGCAGCTGGGGAAGCGCAGCCTGCACTATAATTTCCGTGTAGATTCCCTGGTTTCGGAGTCTCCGGGCGGAGCGCTGCCTCTCCTGAGCGCATCGACCATCAACAGTATACGCCGCTTGATAGCGGAAGATCTGGATTCCATCCCGGTCAAAGCCATTCCTATGGCCTCCGGTGACAGATCCGCAGCAGAGCCGGCTGAGGCCGAGGCAGTGCCGGACGAACCTCTTATGAAGTCGAAGTACTGCATTCGCTACGAACTGGGCATCTGCCCCGTACATCAGGGCGCCAAGCCCTCCGGGCCCTTGTTCCTGCTGAACAACGGCCGCCGTCTCTCCCTCGGCTTCGACTGCCGTTCCTGCGAGATGACGGTCGAAAAGCAGCTATAGCGACACCATTGAGAATTCGGCACCTATTTTCTTTATCGCCGACAGTATTTTTTTTGTCGTCTTTTCACCGGGGCAAGTCACACCGCTTTTGTACTGCCGCATTTTAGATTCGTTGATTCCGGCATAATCAGCAAATTTGCTGACATTGATTATGTCGAAATAGTTGAAGAACGACGGTAGATCATAGGTGAACTCCACAGCGATGGACAGCGGGTATTTAAGCCCATTGTCTTTGGCATCGTCAATGGCCTCTTCAATACTTGCAGCAAAATCAGCGCGGGCCTCCTCAACGGTATTACCAAACCCCCCAAGGTAGGCTCTGCCTATTTTGGCATCCGATCTGACGGAATAGTATCCGTCATTTCCCTTTTCGATTGTAGCCTTGATTTTCATTCTTTTATTCCTGCCTGTTTTAACAGCATTCTTAGTGTCCCCACCGGTATTTCCTTGGCCCTGTGTCTAGGAATAATCACCAATGACCGCGTGACAGGTGAATACCACTGGTCGTGTCTTTTGCCGCTTCTGAACGGGTAGCAACCGTTCTTTCTAAGTATTTTTTCCAACTCTCCACGTCTCATCTAGCAACAATGCAAAGGTAACGATTTCGTTACTAATTACAAAATTAATTCCATTTATTTTCAGCAATATGTCCTGCGAGATGACGGTCACTCAAGGGCAAAGGTGAGGCGTACGTCACCGAAACGCCCTTCTATGGTCTTTCCTTTCGAGAAATAGGTAGCACCGAGCTGGCCGCGCCACACTACGTCGTCCCGGGAATTGAAGGGGATGTCGATGTCGAAACCGTAGGTCTTGGATTTTATCTTGACCGCAGCCGCGCACTTCCAGTTGGTACGGGTGCCGCCGTCATCCTCCACCACCAGGAAGGCCAGTTTGTCCAGCTGATCCGAGAAATCCGTCACCAGAACCGCGTTGAAACGCTTCTTGACTCCCACCTCGTAGCGCTTTACCACCACCACGAAATCCGTCACGGTAGGGGAATAGTTGCGCAATTGCTCCTCGGTAGTGGCATAGAAACCGTCCACTCCCCCGCACCACACGTGGAACTCGCTGGCACCGGCGAACCAGCTGTCGTAGTTGCGCAGCATAGTGAAATCCTTTATATATAGGTTGTACCTCGGAGAGTCGTCATCCTCATCTTCGTCCCATACCGACCGGGTGCGCAGCAACGAGCCCAGGGGCGTGCAGTGCGAGTCATCATTCTGATTGATTACCCACACGGGGCGCTCCCGCGCCACGTTTTCATCGACGAACACGGAATCCGTCACCACATACCCGCCTCCAGAGCCCGACACCACATAGGCATAGTTCGACTCCGAACCATCCCCGGGATCGAAGGTGATCAGCGGCAGGCTTTCCCCGTCCCAATTCTCGGAATAAGGCCAGTAGATCTGCATCTCCGACTCCATTAGTTCGTCCAGATACCGCTGCACGTCGTCGGCGCCGGCCTTGGTGCCGGAACGCAGGCGGACGGCAAGATAGTCCGCTATCATATCCTTAAGAGGAGTCCCGTAGGCCGCGGCGGCCTTGGAGGCGGCCTGACGGCCGCTTCCGACTCCGGCCCCCGGCACGGTCAGAAGGTCGGCCATCATATATTCCTCGTCGTATCCGTTGTCCGACGAAGCGCTGACGGCTTCATAGACTTCGGTCATCTGCTCGCTCCCGATGGGAAGCGAAGATAGCATCCTCGCCACCTGACTCCTGTCCATAAGCGGACCCGCAGCTTGGCGTCCAACCGTATCGTCACCCCGGTTGCAGGCGTTTGCGCAGAGCAGCACCGCTGCCGACGCAAAAAGAACGGACAATGTTTTCATACCCCACTTTCGTTTTTGCAAAGTGAGTGATTATTATCCGTTTTAGCCGTTTGTAAACGTTTATTTGAAAAAAAAGCCCACTGAAGCACTTCAGTGGGCTAAGAGAATTCGGGTTTATCCGTTTTCTATTATATCCGAAAGAAAATCGGTAATGTCCATCCCTGCCGCTCGCACCATCTTGGGGACTAGCGAAGCGCTGGTCATACCCGGGATAGTGTTCACCTCGAGGAAGTAGAGCCCGTCGGCGGCGTAGATGTAGTCCATACGCACCAGACCGGCGCAGTCCAGGTTCTCATAGATGCGGGCAGTGGTCTCCTGGACCAGCTTCACAATGTCGTCGGAAGCTTCGGCAGGGCAGACCTCGCGGCTGTGGCCGTTGTACTTGGCATCGTAGTCGAAATACTCGTTCTCGGTGATTACCTCGATGATGGGGAGGGTGTGCACCACTCCGGAAGTACGGTAGGCGGCGCAAGTGAACTCACGCCCGGTGATCCCCTGCTCAACCAGCACGGTAGGGCCCTCGGAGAAGGCATAGCCCACGGCCGTTGCCACGTCGGCAGGGTCCTTGACCATCGAGACTCCGAAGCTCGAACCACCGATGGTAGGCTTCACGAACACGGGGAACTTGAGGGTGGATGCGACCTGCGCGGCGAAGGCCTGGAGGTCGGCTCCCTTGTGCACGAAAGCATCGGGGGCGCACTTGACTATGCCGAGGTCGCGTATATAGCTCTTGCAGGCATATTTGTCGAAGGCAATGGCACTGACTGCCGCGGAGCAGGAGCTGAAGGGGATGCCCAGCATCTCCAGATAGCCCTGCAACTGCCCGCTTTCGCCGGGAGCTCCGTGCTGCACTATGTACACATAATCGAATTTAACCTTCTCGCCGAGCACGGTCACGCTGAAATCCGTCTTGTCCAGCTCGGGACGCGCACCCTCGGGGAAGGTGACGCGCATCGCATCCTTCTTCTTGCAAGCCACGAGCTGCCAGCGCCCGAAACGGGCGAAAATCTCGTAGACATCGAACTTGTCGCCATCGATGCGGGATGCGACGAACTCTCCGCTGCGGCAAGCCACCTCCCACTCGGAGGAATCGCTGCCGTAGATTACGGCTATAGTCTTGTACTTTGCCATCTTATTCGAAATAATAATCTTCTTCTGTCTTATTCTCGGCCTGCCCCTCTTCGGTGGTCTCTATGTCACCGCCGGTGCAGTCGAGGTTGAATGCCGCTCCCGCAGGAGCGAGGAAGCGGTCGGCTTCGCTGAACAGCCCGTCCGCAAGGCACTTCTTCATCCATATACCCCAGATAGGCAGGGCCATATTGGAACCGCTGCCCAGCGCAAGGGAATTGAAGTGGATCTGGCGGTCCTCGCCTCCCACCCATACACCGCAGGTGATGGACGGAGTGTAACCGATGAACCATCCGTCGGAGTTGTCGTTGGTAGTGCCGGTCTTGCCGGCTATCTCCCCCTTGAGCCCGTAGGCAGAGCGCAGGCGGGCACCGGTGCCGTGGTTCACGACACCCTCCATCAGGTTGACCATCAGATAGGCGGTATTCTCGCCTATGGCCTCACGCTTGCGGTTGGTGAACTCGGAAAGGACGTTGCCCTGGCTGTCCTCGATGCGGGTCACGTACATCGGAGTGATGTACACGCCCCTCGAAGGCAGTGCATTGTAGGCAGCGACCATCTCCTGGATGGAAATGTCGGCAGCGCCCACGCAGAGGGCGTACACCTCCTCCAGGTGGCTGTGGATGCCCATCTTGTGCATCATCTCGGCCATTGCGTGAGGGCCGAACTGCTTCATAAGATAGGCGGATATGTTATTGGAGGAATGGGTCAGGCCCCACTTGAGGGTGACCGTCTTCCCTATCCATTCATCCTTGTCGGTAGAGCGGGGGGTCCAGTCGGTGCCGTCCCCGGCGATGAAGGACTGGGGGACGTTTATGACCTTGTCGCAGGGCGACATCCCCTCCTGCATGGCGAGGGTGTAGAGGAAGGGCTTGATGGTGGATCCCACCTGGCGCTTGCCCTGGCCCACGTTGTCATACTTGAAATAGCGGTAGTTGGGGCCGCCGACATAGGCCTTCATATGGCCGGTGACGGGCTCTATGGCCACCATTCCGCAGCGCAGTATGCTCTTGTACCAGAGGATGGAATCGTTCGGGGTCATGACCGTATCCACGAAGCCCTTATTGTTCCAGGCGAACACCCGCATCTTCACGGGCTTGTCGAACTGCGCGAGTATCTCCGACTCGCTCACGCCGGCCTTGCGCTGCAGGCGGTAACGGTCGCTCCAGCGGCGGGCGTTGCTCATCAGGCGGTCGCGGGTGGCCTTGTCAACATCCCCTGCGAAGGGTGCGTTCTTCTTCCACTTGTTCTCGCGGTCGAAGGCCTTCTGCAGGTTCTTTCCGAGATGCTCGGCCACCGCCTGCTCCGCATTCTGCTGCATACGGTAGTTGATGGTGGTGTAGATGCGCAGGCCGTCCTTGTCGAGGTTGTACTTCTCTCCGCCCGGCTTCCTGTTCTTGTTGAGCCAGCCGTAGAGCTCGTCGTCGCGCCAGCGCAGGGAATCCGCGGTATAATCCTCCGGATACTGATAGTTGCTGCGCTTGGGCTTCTCCGCGTTCATATCGCGGCGCAGAAGGTCGCGGAAGTAAGGGGCGAGGCCGGCATTATGGTCCCTCACCTGGTACACCAGGTTGATGGGAAGCTTGGAGACGGAATCCGCCACGGCCTTGGAGATGTACCTGTTCTTGGCCATACGGCCGATTACGAAGTTGCGGCGCTCCAGGGCCCTTTCGGGATTGAGGGCCGGATTGTAGCGGGTAGGCTTGTTCACCATTCCCACCAGGGTCGCGGCCTCCTCGATGGTGAGCTCGGAGGGAAGCTTGTCGAAGAAGGTCTCGGATGCTGCCCTGATGCCGTAGGCACTGCTGCCGAAGAAGACGGAGTTCAGGTACATGTCCAGGATCTCATCCTTAGTATAATTGCGTTCGAGCTTTACGGCGGTGATCCATTCCTTGAGCTTGATCCACACCATACCTACCTTGCCGACCCCTTCCTTGCGGGGGTAGAGTGTCTTGGCGAGCTGCTGGGTGATGGTGGAACCGCCGCCTTGGCTGCTGTCGTGCATGAGTATGGTCTTGAACGCCACGCGGAGCAGGCCCTTGGTGTCGATGCCGGAATGATGGCGGAAACGGGCGTCCTCGGTGGCGATGGTGGCTGCTACGAGATTGGGAGAAAGCTCATCGAAACTGACGAAGGTGCGGTTCTCGATATGGAAGGTGGTGAGCACCTCGCCCCCGTCCGCGATTACCTGCGTAGCCAGCTTGCTGTCCGGATGCTCCAGCTCCTCGAAAGAAGGGATGCGGGCGAAAAGCGTGACGAGAAGAAGCAGGAACGCGATCAGCACGAAGGGAGCGGCGACCAGGATCCAGAACCATTTTATGATTTTTTTCTTTGTTTCGTCTTTCATTTTTTAATCTTCGATTAGAAACACAAAGTTAGTTTTTTTTGATGACAAATTTTGAAAATTAGAGAGTTTGTGCTTTACTTTGCAGAAAATTCGAATGTTATGGAGGGAAATCTTGTTATAGTTGAGTCACCTACTAAAGCCCGGACCATCCAAAGGTTTCTCGGGCCTGGTTTCACTGTGAAAGCAAGCGAAGGGCATATCAGGGATCTGCAGGAAAAGCAGCTCAGCATAGATATAGAAGGAGGGTTCACCCCTCAGTACGTAGTTCCGGACAACAAAAAGAAAGTTGTAGCCGAACTTAAGAAACTTGCATCCGAAGCCGAGATAGTCTGGCTGGCTTCCGATGAGGACCGCGAGGGAGAAGCCATCTCGTGGCATCTGACCGAGACCCTGGGCCTCGACAAGGCACGCACGCGCCGCATCGCATTCCACGAAATCACCAAAGACGCCATTCTGCGCGCCATAGGCAATCCCCGCGAAGTGGATATGAATCTGGTGAACGCCCAGCAGGCCCGCCGCGTGCTGGACCGCCTGGTAGGTTTCGAATTGTCACCTATACTCTGGAAGAAGATAGGCCGCGGGCTTTCCGCAGGCCGCGTGCAGAGCGTCGCCCTCCGCCTGGTGGTGGACCGCGAACGCGAGATAATGGCCTTCACTCCCGAAGCCTACTACCGCGTGGAAGGCAAGTTCGCCGCCGGATCCGCATCCCTCAAAGGCGTGCTCGACACCCGCTTCAAATCCGCAGCGGAGGCGGAAAGGTTCCTGCGCGACAGCATAGGAGCATCCTACTACGTAGAGGATGTGGAGAAGACGGACGGCAAGCGCTATCCGGCTCCGCCCTTCACCACCTCCACCCTCCAGCAGGAAGCTTCCCGCAAGCTGCACTTCCCCGTAAGCACCACAATGCGCCTGGCCCAGACCCTCTACGAGAAAGGTCTCATCACCTATATGAGAACCGACTCCACCAACCTCTCCGCCCTCGCGCTCGGGACCGCCAAGAAATTCATCCTCGACAACTTCGGGGCCGAGTATTCGCATCCCAGGCAGTACAGCACCCACAGCAAAGGCGCCCAGGAGGCTCACGAAGCAATACGCCCCACCTTCATAGAGAACGCCGACATCAGCGGCACGTCCCAGGAAAAGGCCCTCTACAACCTTATCTGGAAGCGCACCGTAGCTTCGCAGATGGCCGAGGCCTCCCTGCTGAACACCACCATACGCATAGCCTCCGACAAGCGCAGCGAGCGCTTCGCCGCCGAGGCCTCCGAGATAGTGTTCGACGGATTCCTGAAAGTATATATGGAAGGCAACGACGAGGAGAACGGGGAAGAAGGGCTCACCGTAGTGCCCGACATCCGCAAGGCTGACGCACTGACAGCCAAGGAGATAGTGGCCGAATGCAAGTTCACCCGCGCCCCCCAGCGCTACACCGAGGCGTCCCTGGTGAAGAAGCTCGAGGAGCTCGGCATCGGCCGTCCTTCCACCTACGCACCTACCATCACCACCCTCACCAAGACCCGCGGCTACATAGCCTCGGGCAACAGGGACGGAGTGCGCAAGGAGGTCACCAATTTCAAATTGAAAGGGGGCGACCTCAGTTCCACCACCAAGAAAGAGACCGTGGGCGAAGACAAGGGTAAGCTACTGCCCCAGGACGTAGGCTTGCTGGTGACCGACTATCTGGTGGAGAACTTCCCTACCATAATGGATTACAACTACACCGCCGACGTGGAAAGCACCCTCGACAAGATTGCCGAAGGGGACGAGGACTGGAAGGCCTACCTGAAGAGCTTCTATCCCAGCTTCCACCAAATGGTGGACACCAAGCTCCACGACGGGCAGTACACCCACGTGGAGAGGGTCCTCGGCATCGACCCTGCCGACGGGCAGCAGATAGTGGCCAAATACGGCCAGTACGGCCCCTACGTGCAGAAGGGCGAAGGCGAGAACAAGCGTTTCGCCAGCCTCGACAAGACCCAGCTCATCGAGAGCATCACCCTCGCAGAAGCCATCAAGCTCCTTTCCCTGCCCAGGAACGTGGGCAGCTACGAAGGGATTCCCATAATTGCGACCAAAGGCAAATTCGGGCCCTATCTCAAATACGGCACGGTGAACGTCACCCTGCCCAGGAAGGCCGATCCCCTGGCCATCAGCCTGGAGGATTGCATCGCCGCCATCAAGGCCCAGAAGGACGCCGCTCCCGAGAACAACATACTGAAAGAGTTCCCGGAAGAAGACATAACGATAATCAACGGCCGCTACGGCCCCTACATCAAACACGGCGGAAAGAACTTCCGCATCCCCAGGCACGCCGACATCGCGGCGCTGACCCTCGAGGACTGCAAAGGATTGGTTAGAAAAAAGTAATAGCGTATGGGCAATTATCAGATTGACGATGTAGATAGGAGGATTCTCTCCTTCCTCGTGAAGGATGCCAGGATGGCATACCTTGAAATTGCAAGAGAGTGCGGCGTTTCAGGTGCCGCAATTCATCAGAGGGTCCGCAAGCTCGAAGCGAACGGTGTCATCACCGGTTCCCGCCTGCTTGTGAAGCCCAGCGCCCTGGGCCTCAACGTATGCGCCTTCGTGAGCATTTCCATCTCCGAAGCCAACAAGTATCTGGAAGTCACCGAATCGCTTAAGAAGATTCCCGAGGTGGTGGAATGCCACTTCGTCACCGGCTCCAGCTCCATGCTCATCAAGCTCTACTGCTTCGACAACGACCACCTGATGAGCGTCCTTCTGAACACCATACAGAACATTCCCTACGTGCAGTCCACCGACACGATGATCTCGCTCGACGAAGCCTTCGAGCGCCAGGTCTGGGTGAAAGACTACAAGAGCACCAGTTTCAGATAAGAAATCCGGCCACGGAGAGATCCTCCGGAGTCGTAAGCTTTATGTTGTTCCTCTCTCCTTCGATGTAGGAGAGGGGAATTCCGTATTTGGCGGCCACCGAAGCATCGTCGGTATAGGACGTGTCGAAAGGAAGCCCGTAGGCGGCCTTTATCTCCTCGGAAAGGAAGATCTGCGGGGTCTGCGCGCCGTACACCCGGCTGCGGTCGGGATCGGGCTCTCCGGTGGGAACTATCCTGCCGGAAGCATCCTTCACGAGGCTCTTAAGGGTATCGGTGACGGGGAGTACGGGAATAAGGGCGCGGCAGGATTCCATCCTTTCGAACATAGTGCGGATTAGTTCCTGGGAGATCAGCGGACGCACCCCGTCGTGAATGGCCACGACCGCCCCGTCGGGAATCACCTTGAGGGCGTTGCGCACGCTGTGGAAGCGGGTGATTCCGCCCTTGACGATGCGCTGGGGGATTTCCAGGCCATACTTGATGCAGAGTTCCTCCCATCGCGCCATATGGGCGGCAGGAAGCACCGTCACCACGTTCACGTCGGGGCAGGCCTTCACGAAGGCAAGGATGCTCCACATCAGCACCGGGCGGCCCTTCAGAAGGAGGAACTGCTTGGGCTCCTGAGCCTTCATCCTGGTACCGCTGCCGGCGGCCGTAAAGATCACATACTTTTTTCTTCCCATAATCTATAAAGCTGATGGCAAAATTAACTAAATTTATTATATTTGTTAGTCTAATCATTTTAAGATCGGAAATGGGTTTTTCTTTTTTGAATCAGGAGCTGGCAATCGACCTCGGCACAGCCAATACCGTCATATACCAGAATGACGAAATAGTATTGGACGAGCCCAGCATCGTTGCCATCGACAACAATACCAACAAATGCATCGCCATAGGCCAGAAAGCCAAGCTGATGCAGGAGCGCACGAACCCGGGCATCAAGACCATACGCCCTCTGCGCGACGGTGTGATCGCCGACTTCAACGCTGCCGAGATGATGATACGCGGGTTCATCAAGCAGGTGAACAGCAAGCGTCATTCGCTCTTCACCCCCAACCTCAAGGTGGTGGTAGGCATCCCCTCCGGATCCACCGAGGTTGAGATACGTGCCGTGCGCGACTCTTCCGAGCACGCCGGCGGCCGCGACGTGTACCTCATCCACGAACCTATGGCATCCGCCCTTGGAATAGGGCTGGAAGTGCTTGCTCCTAAAGGCAGCATGGTGGTGGACATAGGCGGCGGCACCACCGAGATCGCAGTCATCTCCCTCGGCGGCCTGGTAATCCAGGACAGCATACGTACCGCGGGCGATGTCTTCACCTCCGACATCCAGTACTATCTGCGCCAGCAGCACAATATCAAGGTCGGTGAAATCACCGCCGAAAAGATTAAGATCGCGGTAGGTGCGGTCATCCCCGACCTCGACGAGGCACCGGAGCCCTACATCGTGCGCGGTCCGAACCTTATGACCGCCCATCCCGTGGAGGCCACCATCACCCACGACGAGATAGCCCACTGCCTGGACAAGTCCATCGCCAAGATCGAGACCTCCATCCTGCACGTGCTCGAGCTGACTCCTCCGGAGCTCTACTCCGACATCGTGGAGAACGGTATCTTCCTCTCCGGCGGCGGCGCCCTGCTGCGAGGCCTCGACAAGCGCCTTACCGATAAGGTCAACATCCCCTTCCACGTTGCGGAAGACCCTCTGCACGCCGTGGGACGCGGGACCTGCCTCGCCCTCAAGAACACCGAGAATTATCCCTTCCTGATGAGATAGCGTATGGCTGGCCGGAAGTCATACGGACAGCTTTGGAACGCGGCAGTCTTCCTGATTTTGGAGATTGCCGCTATCCTTATGCTGACCCGCACCGGCACGCTCCAGGACATATGGATCAGCCGCGCCTCCCACCGCGTGCACGCAATGCTGTGGGGCACGGGCGAAAAGCTGCGCAACTACTTCACCCTCGACGAGCAGAACAGGGACCTGGCCGCCAGGAACATGGAGCTGGTGCAGACCGTGCACTTCCTCGGGCAGAAGGCCCTCTCCTACGAGAAGGGCTCGGTCTATGACACGGTGACCGCCAACTTCCACCTGATCCCCGCCACCATAGTCAAGGTCAGCCGCAACACCCAGCACAACTACATAGTGCTCGACAAGGGTTCGGAAGACGGGGTCAAGCCTCAGACCGGCATAG
>JAEEXQ010000046.1 GCA_016287875.1 Bacteroidales bacterium
GTCTCTCTGATTTCATTGAAATAACTGCTTGTTGCAACAACGTTGAAATCTGCCATAAGGACCACAGGATAATTATGGGTATTATACGCCTGAATCCTCTTCGCTATCAGTTTCATCCCGTTCGACTGGGATTCTCCCGTCAGACCAACGTGCGTGGTAACATAGAAGAAACGATGATCCGTGCCCAGGATATGCATAACCGCCCACCTCACGGGGCGCACAAATCCGTCCCAGCACTCAGAGGACCGGTCTGGCGTTTTCGATTGCCAGAACAATCCGTTGTCCTCCACTTCCAATTGGTCCGTACGGTATAGGAAAGCAGCCTTTACATCCGTGGTGGCAAGGCCCTCATAACCCTTGGGAGACAATGTCGAATACATATAAGTCCACTGTGTCTCATTCTGCTCCTGCAGTCCGATGACAGACGGCTGCTGATCCTCGACCATCATCCTGCAGGCACCGGCGCGCATAGACCAGTTGTTCCGGATATCGTCTTCATTGGTAATACCGCGGATATTGAAACTCATCAGCTTAAGTTGGCCGACCGGCATCGGTTTAAGTTTCCATTCCGATGATTTCCCGCCGCCGTTATCAATCTTGCCACAAGAAGCAAAAAGGGGCAACGCGACAAACAGAGCGATCAGCACTTTTCTCACGGAAGGCATCGATGATGCCAAAATGTTTCGAAGGATAGATTTCATGCGATTGGTTATAGTTTTACTTTGCAAAATTACTGAATGATTATTTCCGCCAGCTATAATATAAGGTAAATCAATATCAATTTTGAACAATAAACAAAAACAAGTAATATTAATTTCAAACAAAATATTAATTTTGTAGAAAAACAAGGATATGAGCATTTTAACAGGTCTGCTGTCCGTCCTGATTGCCGGTGCGATCAATTTCAGGTCACTCCCGTTGGAGATGACAGGCCTCAACATAGAAACCATCTGCCAGGACAGGCAGGGCAATATGTGGTATGGCGGCATCGATGGCCTTATAATGTATGACGGCAATCATTATTCGCATTTCAAATACAACACCCAGCTGGAGGCGTGCGACCCGGACAGTCATATTTACTCCCTCATCTGCGATTCGCAGGGCCGGGTTTGGGCCGCCCATATCAACGGGCTGTCGGTGTTTGACCGGAAGTCTTTTTCTTTCGAAAGTTTCCAAAGCCCGACAGGGTCGCTTACGGGCATTGTCCAGATATCCGCCAGCAAATATCTTCTAATTGCCGGAAAACAACTATGGTATTTCGACGGCGACGCGAAACAATTCACCCGTGACGGTATTTCACAGAAATTGCGGGAACTGGATGTCAACGCTATCTATATCAACGGAGAGTCCATCTATATCGGCACCATGGATGGTCATGTGATCAGAACCGATGAAAGCTTGACCGACTTTCTGGAGCTGGCGTCTACCGGGAGCAAGGTAACCTGTATACTCGAAGACGCCTCTGGCCGCCTATGGGCAGGAACGGACGGAAACGGTCTGTGGGAGCTATCCGGGCAGCCCATTCAGATCAAAAGCGGGAAGACCGATTTCGTAAAATCCCTATGCATCGACAGGAACGGCCTGCTGTGGATAGGGACCAAAAACGGTCTCAAGATATTGGAGAACGACGAATTCCACGTATTCCATTACGAATACGACAACCCCGGCAGCATATCCCACGACAGCATCTGCGACATATTCATGGACCTGCAGGGCACCATGTGGCTGGGGACATATTTCGGCGGAGTCTGTTATTACACCTCGCATTCCTCCCAGTTCAACGTAATTGCATCCAAACCGGGAACGGACGGCCTGTCCGGCAATGTCATCAGCGGTATTACGGAGGATAAAGACGGATCCCTGTGGATAGGAACGAATTCCGGAGGGCTCAACCACATGCTTCCGGACGGGAGATTCGAACATATAAGCAGCGGAGGCGACAATCCCGTCGATGTCAAATGCATCTACATCAGCCCGGCGACAGGCCGCGTCTATGTGGGAGCAGACCGCTCCGAAATCCTGGTCCTAGACCGCAGGAAAGGGGCCTTGAAGCCTTTGGGGGCCGGGGGGCCGCGCAGCGCATACGGTTGTTATGCGATAGTGGGCAACCACCGCGGAGGGTTCTACGCAGGTGGCAGCGACAGTTTGTACGAATTCGATGAAATGTCCGGGCATTTCTCCAAGATCTACACCTCGGAGGATATTTCCAACATGAAAACAATGATGATGGATTCCGGCGGAATCCTGTGGATCGGGAAGAAATACGGGGTTTCAGCCCTCGACACGAATAACGGGAAGATTGTTTCCCTGCCGGAAGTATTATCGTCCATACAATATGTGGAGACCTTCCTGGAAGATGCCTCTGGGATGATCTGGATAGGTTCCAAAAACGGGCTTTATGCCTATGACACATCATCGGGGAAGATTAAATCCTATTCGGAGCGGGACGGCCTCCCGGACCATGTCATCCACGGGATAGAAGAGGATTCTTCGGGCATACTTTGGATAAGCACGGATAACGGCTTATGCCGCATGGACCCCTCCAACGGGGACATCTGGACATTCACCACGGCCGACGGCCTGCTGGATAACCGTTTTACGCCCTATGCCCACTGCACTGCGGGCAATGGATTGGTATACTTCGGCAGCCTGCACGGCATCATTTCCTTCAATCCGGCCGACATTACCATGTTCAGCGAGATGGTTTCCCCTGTCATATCCGGAGTCGAAGTCAATGGGATCCGCCGGAGCATTACCGACGGCCGTTTGGTTTTGAAACCTAACGAGAGGGACATCGCGTTCGTTTTTTCCTGCCCCGACTACATCTCCGGCGACAATGGCAAGTTCTTCTTCAAACTGGACGGGATAGATGCGGATTGGTCCGAAGCGGGGAAAGACTGGAGGGCCGTCTATCCCTTGCTCAGGCCCGGGGATTATACTTTCAGACTTCGCTACAGGAACAGCGCAGGGGTCAGCAGCGATACTCAAGCCATCCTACACCTAAGACTCCGTGCTCCGTGGTATAAATCATATGCGGCAAAGATGATAGGACTACTTCTGCTGATGCTGGCCGTGGTGGCCCTGTTCATATGGTTGCTATCCAGGAAGGACAGGGAGTATAAGGCACAGATGGATAAAGCACGGAGCGACCTGCTTAGGGAATTCTCTCTCGAATTTGTAAACATCGGGGCCGGCAAGGCTGCGGAATCCAGCATTGCGAAGTCTTTCAATTATTCAGATGAAGCATTCATGCGACAGGCGATGAAAGTTGCCAAGGAGAACATCGACAATCCGGAGTTCTCGATAGATAGTTTTGCAGAAAAGATGCTGATGAGCCGTTCCAACCTTAACTTGAGGGTAAGGGCACTGTTCGGCATTTCTCCTTTGGATTTCATAAAGACCGTGCGCTTCAATGAGGCCTGCCGCCTGCTGCTGGAGAGCAAACACAGCATCGCCGAGATCTCCTATAAAGTCGGATTCGCCACCCCTTCATATTTCACAGCCGCCTTCCGCCATTTCATGGGCTGCACCCCCAGCGAATATGTGCGTCAGAACGGGAAGAAATAAATGTAAATATTGCTATATTTGTAGGTATGAACACTAAAGCGAAGCTGGTCGAGAAGAAATATCTGATCCCGTTTATCCTTATCACGAGCCTGTTTGCTCTCTGGGGTTTTGCGAACGATATCACCAACCCTATGGTGGCCGCTTTCCAGACCGTGATGGAACTGTCGGCAGCCAAAGCCTCGCTCATACAGTTCGCCTTCTACGGCGGTTATGCTACCATGGCCATTCCCGCTGCCCTGTTCATACGCAAGTATTCATATAAAAGCGCCATACTGCTGGGTCTCGGGCTCTATGCGGTGGGCGCCTTCCTCTTCATACCCGCCGCAGCCTACCAGAAATTCAGTTTCTTCTGCATAAGCCTGTACATACTGACCTTCGGCCTCGCCTTCCTCGAGACCACGGCCAATCCCTTCATACTTTCGCTCGGCAGCAAACAGACATCTACCCGCCGCCTCAACCTGGCGCAGACCTTCAACCCCATGGGATCCCTGTGCGGAATGGCGGTGGCATCTTTCATAGTGCTCCCCCAACTCCTCTCCGACAAGAGGGATGCGGCCGGAAACATCATCTTCCCCACCCTGGACACTGCTCAAAAGGCGGAAATCCGCCTGCACGACCTGGCGGTCATCCGCAACCCCTATGTGATAATAGGGCTGGTGGTGCTCGTGGTGCTGGTGGTGATTGCGCTCACGCGTATGCCCAAGACCCAGAGCGAGGAGCAGAAGGCCGCCGGCAACACCCATAGTACCCGCCAGACCCTTGGGAACCTCTGGCATAACCGCGTCTATCGCGGGGGCGTGCTCACGCAAATCTTTTACGTAGCTGCGCAGATAATGGTGTGGACCTTCATCATCCAGTACGCCGACAATCTGGGCATAAACAAGGCAGTAGCACAGACCTATAACATTGTAGCAATGTGCCTCTTCCTCGCGAGCCGCTTCATCTCCACCATGCTGATGAAATATCTCAACTCCCGCAAGATGCTGGGCCTCTTCGGCATAGGAGCCGCCATCTGCACCATCGGAGCCATCTGCATAGTGGGCAAGGCGGGACTGGTCTGCCTCGTGGGCATCAGCTTCTTCATGAGCCTGATGTTCCCCACCATCTATGGAATCGCACTGGAAGACGTTGACCCGAGGGATACCTCCCTGGGAGCCGCTTTTCTGGTTATGGCCATAGTGGGCGGGGCCCTGATGCCTCCCCTGCAAGGCTCCATAATCGACCTCGGGACGGTGCTCGGGCATCCCGCAGTGAACTTCTCCTTCGTCCTTCCCCTGCTTTGCTTCGCGGTGGTCGCTACCTACGGATGGAGGATGTACGCAATCCAGAAACAAACTAACCAAAATAATAACCATGAACTATCCTAAAATAGGCATACGCCCCACCATCGACGGACGTCAGGGCGGCGTACGCGAAAACCTCGAAGAAAAGACAATGGCCCTCGCACACGCGGTGGCAGACCTTATTTCCAGTAACCTGCGCAACGGCGACGGATCCCCCGTAGAATGCGTGATCGCCGACAGCACCATAGGCCGCGTGGCAGAAAGCGCCGCCTGCGCCGAGAAGTTCGAACGCGAGGGCGTCGGCTCCACCATAACCGTCACCTCCTGCTGGTGCTACGGCTCCGAAACCATGGATATGAACCCCTTCTACCCCAAGGCGGTATGGGGATTCAACGGCACCGAGCGCCCGGGTGCGGTGTATCTCGCCGCAGTGCTTGCCGCACACGCACAGAAGGGCCTTCCCGCCTTCGGCATCTACGGGCACGACGTGCAGGACCTCGCCGACAACAGCATACCCGCCGACGTGGCGGAAAAGATACTCCGCTTTGCCCGCAGCGCCCAGGCGGTTGCCACCATGCGCGGCAAGAGCTATCTGTCGATGGGCAACACCTGCATGGGCATAGCCGGTTCCATAGTTAACGCCGACTTCCTGCAGAAGTACCTCGGTATGCGCGCCGAATATGTTTCCCTGGTGGAGATCCTCCGCCGCGTGGACTTCGGCATCTACGACCACGAAGAGTTCAAGAAGGCTATGGAGTGGGTGGACAAGTACTGCAAGCCGCAGGAAGGCCACGACTACAATGAAGACCGCGCCCTCTTCCCCGGCACCCCTATGACATCCTTCAACGGCAAGGGCAAAGGCAAGAACCGTGAAGAGAAGGACGCCGACTGGGAGTTCACCGTGAAGAATATGATGATCATCCGCGACCTGATGTTCGGAAATCCCAAGCTCCTGGAGATGGGATATAAAGAGGAAGCCCTCGGCCACAATGCCATCGCAGGCGGCGTGCAGGGCCAGCGCCAGTGGACGGACTACAAGCCCAACTTCGACTTCCCTGAGAGCCTGATGTGCTCTTCCTTCGACTGGAACGGCATACGCGAGGCCTACACCCTGGCAACCGAGAATGATGCCCTGAACGGCCTTTCGATGATGTTCGGGCACCTGCTCACCAACCGCGGCGTGATGTTCAGCGACGTGCGCACCTACTGGAGCCCCGAGGCAGTGAAGCGCGTCACCGGCAAGGCCCCCGAAGGGCTGGCAGCGGGCGGATTCATCCACCTCATCAACTCCGGAGCCACCACCCTCGATGCCACCGGCGCAATGAGCGATGCCGCCGGCAAAGCCACTATAAAAGAACCTTGGAATATGACGGAGGCCGATGTGGAAGCCTGCCTCAAGGCTACCAACTGGATGCCCGCAGACCGCGACTACTTCCGCGGAGGCGGCTACAGCGCCCACTTCGTGACCCGCGGCGGAATGCCTATGACTATGATGCGCCTGAACCTCGTGGACGGCCTCGGCCCCGTGCTGCAGATTGCAGAAGGATGGACCGCAGAGCTCCCCAAGGAGCAGCACGACATACTCGACAAGCGCACCGACCCTACCTGGCCTACGACCTGGTTCGTACCTCGCCTGGACCCTTCCAAGGACTGTTTCAAAGATGTATACAGCGTGATGAACAACTGGGGTGCAAACCACGGTGCCATCGCCTACGGACATATCGGAGCCGACCTCATAACACTTGCCTCCATACTGCGCATTCCGGTGTGCATGCACAATGTGGCGGAAGACAAGATCTTCCGTCCCGCTGCCTGGAATGCCTTCGGAATGGACAAGGAAGGGGCCGACTACCGGGCTTGTGCTAATTTCGGACCCATTTACAAATGAAAAAGATCATCCTAATCGCCATTTCCCTGATGCTGGCCATCGGTGCCCGCGCACAGAAAGAGGGAGAAATCGTCAAGACGGGCCTCAACTTCGGCCCTCTTCCCGCCATTGCGTTCGACGCGGACAAAGGCTTCCAGTACGGGGCCCTGCTGCAGGTTTTCAACTACGGCAACGGCGAGAACTACCCCAACTACAATTCCAAGATGTATATGGAGTATTCCCGCTTCACCAAGGGTTCGCAGCTGATCCAGTTCCGCTACGACGACAAGACCCTCATCCCCGGCGTCAGATGGAGCAGCGCCTTCAGGGCCATACTCGACAAGGCCTACGACTTCTACGGCTTCAACGGGTACGGTTCCAACTACGATGCCTCGCAGATGAATCCATTCTACAGATACGCCCGCAACGAGTATCTGTTCAAATCCGACCTTATCGGCAAGATAAGCAAGAACCTTAACTGGACGGGCGGACTGTATGCCAGCTACTACAAGCTCGGCAGCATCGACTACGATTCCATCAACAAGGGAAAGGCCGACGCCGACAAGTTCCCCACCGATATGCCCACCCTCTACGACGCATACGTGAAAAGCGGCGTAATCTCGGAAAAGGAGTCTGACGGAGGATTCTCCCTCGGCGCCCGCCTCGGTGTGGAATATGACACCCGCGACAAGGAAGGAGCCCCCACCCGCGGTATATGGGCGGACGGCCACGTGGTGCTGGTACCGGTGGGCGAAGTACCCTTCTATCGCTATTCCTTCACCTGGAGGCAGTATTTCCCCATAGTCGAGAACGATGTGCTCACCTTTGCATACCGTCTGAACTACGAGGGCACCTTCGGGTCCCGGGCCCCTTTCTACGCACTTTCCTACATCTCCGTGATGGGCGAACAGATAGATAAGGAAGGTATGGGAGGATCGGATACCGGACGAGGCATACTGCGTTGCAGGGTGCTCGGTATGGATACAGCATCCTATGTGGCAGAACTGCGCTGGCGCTTCACCCGATTCACCCTCTGGAACCAGAACATAGCCTTCGCTCTCAACGCTTTCAGCGACGGCGTGATGGTGACCCGCGCGCTCGATACCACCGCTCTCCCCCAGAACCTCAGGACTGCATTCCCTACTGCCCACGCGGATGTGGTACTTAAGAACGACACCAAGGAGCGCCCCCACGTCGCAGTTGGCGGCGGCCTGCGCTTCATTATGAACGAGAATTTCATCGTAAGGGCCGAGTACGGTCTTCCGATCAGCAAGTTCGCCAAGGAAGAATCCGCCCTCCGCGGCCAGGATGGTTCCGGTTCGCTCTATATTGGTTTAGGATATCTTTTCTAGGACAGGATTCTATTGAAAAAGGCTATCCTTATTGTTGTCACCGCCCTGCTTTGCCTGGAACTCCATGCTCAGCAGGACGGTGAAATTATTAAATCCGGCCTGTCCTACGGCCCCTTCCCTGCCCTTGCGTACGATGCAGACAAAGGCCTGCAGATAAGCGGGGTGCTGATGATTTTCGATTTCGGGACCGGAGAGAACTACCCTGCCCTGGATTCAAAGCTATATTCGGAAGTATCCATCTTCACGAAAGGCTCCAAGAGGATACAGCTCCGCTACGACAACTCCACCCTCATCCCGGGGGTGCGCTGGTGCACGAACTTCCGGACCAGCGTGGACAAGGCCTTCAATTTCTACGGATTCAATGGTTATGAGATGAACTTCGATCCTTCCCAGCTGAATCCGTTCTACAGGTATTCCCATTCAGAGTATCTTTTCAAATCCGACTTCATCGGGCGTCTGACCAGGCATCTGAGCTGGGAAGCCGGCATATATGCCAGCTACTACGAACTCGGCAGCATCGACTACACCTCCATCAACAAGGGAAAAGCAGCTTCGCAGGTGTTTCCGGAAGATATGCCCACCCTGTACGATGCGTACAAGAAGAGCGGAATCATAAACTCCGCCCAGGCCGACGGAGGATTCTCCTCAGGGCTGCGCCTGGGCCTGCTCCACGACAGCCGCGACAAGGAAGGAGCTCCCTCCCGCGGAATATGGGCAGAGGCACACGTACTCCTTGCCCCCTTCAGCGAGACACCGTTCTACCGTTATTCCTTCACCTGGAGGCACTATCTTCCCCTTGTCCCCGATGACGTCCTGACCCTGGCTTACCGCCTTAACTACGAAGGCACGTTCGGATCTTCCGCGCCCTTCTACGTGCTGCCCTACATAACCATAATGGGCGAGAAGACGGACCTGGAAGGCATGGGCGGATGCGACACCGCCCGCGGTGTGCTGCGTGCCCGCGTGCTTGGTCTGGACATGGGATGCGCTACCGCCGAACTCCGCTGGCGCTTCGCTTCTTTCGCACTTTGGAACCAGAATATCGCCCTGGGTGCGAACCTGTTCTCCGACGCTACCCGGGTTTTCCGTGGTTTGGATATCAGCTCCCTGCCATCCACCTTGCACGAAGTCTTTCCTGACGCACCTGAGGACGTACTTCTGCGCAGCGGTTCCGCCGAGAGATTGCACCTCACCGCCGGCGCGGGATTGCGACTGATTGTCAACGAGAACCTTATCGTATCCGCAGATTGCGGCGTGCCGTTCAATAAGCAGGACGGCACGGGCCCGGCCCTCTATCTTGGGCTGGATTATCTGTTCTAGAAGGGAATCTTACTGCTCCCTGTTACGTATCACGCGTACATAATCGTACTTGGCGCGGGAATGGTGTATTCCTTCCACCGAGCCCACATAGATCGTGGATGCGCTGGTCAACTGTCCCTTTACGCGGGAATTCCAGTCGCCGGGGTTGCTTGTAAACCTGGTTCCGTCGCGGATGATGCCATCTTTGTCGAGGATAAGGTTCATACGGTTCAACACACCCTGGATCTCAAGGGCATTCCATCGGCCGGCATGTATCCTTAGTTTGGTCCAGCCGGTATCTCCCGGAGGCGCCACCATGCGCTGCACGCTGGGATAATACCAAATCATGGAGTTGGTGATGCTTCCCAAGTCATCCGTACTGAATCCTAATATGTTATCCTTTCCAAGGTCGTTCGCATCGTTACCAGCTATATAGACATATACGCAGTTGGTAAGATCCATTTCCGCTTCGATGAAATCACCGTCGGAGAAATCGAGTCCGGTGACCTGATCCTGCCAGGTGCCGTTACACTGCGAGATGCTGGTCCAGCCTCCGGCCGGGACCGGATTAGGTTCGTAGCCGTAACGAAGGATCTCCATGGATTTTGCGGGAGTAGTAAAAGTGGATCCATCGTCGGCGACGACAGTAAGCTTATAGGAATACTTCTTCCCGACGAAGGCCTTCGACAAGAAGTCGGTATCCCCGACCATGGACCTGATGTACACATCTTCCGAATAGTTACGGTCGAAGTCGTGGTCGACGGAAAGAGGGTATGCGTTCCAGGACCCTCCGCTCTCTTTCCAATAAAGGGTCGCGGAACTGAAATGCAGATGGTGACCCCGAACCGACATGGTGGTATGAACTGGCAGGCCCCTATCCGCATCGAATGCTTTGGGGAAGCTGATTGTTACATTGCTCAAGGGATTCTCCAATGTCAAGGGGACATTCACCGTCTTGGTAAGGCCGGCGACGTTCCGGACCTGACCCTGAAGCGTCATGGATACGGGATAATCGCCTACTTCCAATCCCAGCGTGGCAAGGTCCGGGATGGCGATGTTCTGGGTTTCGCGGTACTGAAGGCCGGTCGGAGTATTCTCTACCGGAACATCCAGCTCGCGATAGTTGCCGCTATGCGCGGTATAGCAAAGCTTCAGCGACGCATAAGTGAAGGCCGATGCCGTCGAAGAGAAGTTGAAGGTGATCGGTGTCCAGTCATTTGCGTAGATCTTGTTATCGTCCAAGGTGATTTCGCCCGAAATCACTCCGGTCATGTCGTCGTCCTTGACGCAGCGGCTGCGGGTTATTTTCGAGGAATAATCAGCACAGTGGAGTTTGTCGGAGAACATCCAGCCCACCTTCACCGCTTCGGTGGACCAAGGTGCGGAAAGATCCTTCAGATGGCCGTAATAGCCCCTGTCGTAGTACGTCCTGGAAGGCATGACGCCGCGGGGAGAATAGTTGTTGCCATCTTTGTCGCGCTGCAGGTAGCTGTTTGGCAAATACAGCGACATCAACACCCACTCTGTCTGGTTGGGGAAGCGGTAACCCTCCGGGCAATAGTCGTTTTTGCCCTTGGAAGTAACTTCCATGTTGATAACCCCATTCTGGACTGATTCGAATGTAACATCGTCGTCCCTGCTCTGCGTCACCATCTTTACATAGACCCTGTTGTTGAGCGATGTCTGCTCGTGGTAGGGCAGTTCTCCTTCGGAATACTCCCTTATCGACCTGGTGTTCAGGCGGTCGAAGTGGAAAGTGTAGGAGTTGTTTCCGTTTTCGGTCAGCGTGAAATATTTGTCGGGCTGTTGCGAGTACGGAGCATAACTGATATCGGTCACCCCTGAAGGGGCGTCATAAGTACCTACGTTACGAAGGCATCTTACGCTCTCTCCCGCGGCGGCTTCCTGGGGGCTGTTCCAGGTTGCGTAGGCGGAACCGATACCATCCCAGTCGTGGGACATGTCGGTTGCTCCCGCACCTTCCTCGGACCAGCAGACTTTCTTGGCAGTACTGGAAACTATGTGGGCTCTCCATTGGCCGGGCGAAGGCTGGTAGAGCCTGGCGCTCAGGGAAAGGGATTCGTTTCCTACCCACATTCCGATAAGCTGCCTGGTCGAGGCCATATACCACCGCACCTCATCCCTGTCGATCACTCCGTTGCCATTGTTGTCGCGGTTGCGGCTGAAGCAGGAGAAGGCCATGCCCTCGTAGCCCGTCTTGAGCTCGGGGGTATTGTTATCCACGTCGAAATCCAGATAAGTATCCCAGCGCCTGTCGGTATAATCCGAACCATTGTT
This sequence comes from Bacteroidales bacterium, assembly GCA_016287875.1. Taxonomy (GTDB): domain Bacteria; phylum Bacteroidota; class Bacteroidia; order Bacteroidales; family UBA932; genus Cryptobacteroides. The sequence goes on from JAEEXQ010000046.1 coordinate 11,667, forward strand.
CGCCTGGGAACTATACAGATTCCATATGTAGGCCGTATTCAGACGTCCGTTTTCGCGGCCGATGTCACTGTCGGCTCCCGATCTTTCGGAATATCCGCAGCCGGATTCAGGCCAGTACAACCATCCGCCAGGGGCCTTCTCTTTTATCTCGTCGATATGTTCGCAGCCCCAGAGACTGCGGAGCCCCGGAGCATAGGTGTTGTAGATGGTCTGGATGGATTGCTGGATGATGGAGTGGCTCGAAAGTATCACGTCGCTCTGCCTGTCGCGGCTCTGGCGGGCATCGGAAAGGATATGCATCTCCCTAGGCGATGCATTCACGAACTTCCTCCACAGATCCGGGTCCGCTCCGCTGTCGGAATAAAGAGGATTTGTTTCGTAATAGTATTCGTCGATATAGATGGTCACCTTTATGGTATCGTTCAGGAAGTCGCTGCTACCGGTTCCTGTCTGTCGGAACGTCTTCTCTTTTGCAGTCTGGTCGAAGATGTATTCGATCAGCTGGTTGATATCCATAAGTTGGGGATGCGGGGTCCCGAGCGAAGGTTTCCAGCTACTGTCGTATGCTCCTATTCCGGGATACTGTCTCCTGGTGGTCGCATATTTGGTATTGTCGTTGGGATCCAGGTTGTTTACGGCGAACATGACCCACTTGTAATCAAGAGGGCCTCCGGGCCGGCTTTCATCAGCTATGAAAACCGGATAATCGATGCCATTCACGGATTCCGTCATCTTGTAAGGCCCCCCTTCCCCGAAGGGAGTCTTGACATACCAAGAGAAGAGACTGGGATCCATGGATTCATTGAATGGGAAGGAAACACTATGGTACTCATAGTGGCAGTCAGCATTCACGATCTCGTCGCTGGTCAGGAGCAGGAAACCCTCCTGACCCGGCTGACGTTCGTTGTCGGCATCTACCTCCGCATAAATGCTGGTAGAATTGGCGATAAAGATCTTATAAGTGTAATAATGACTTCTAACTGTATTGTAGTCGTTGAATCCGGATGACCCATCAATGTTGCCGCTCGAGCCGAAATCGCCCAGGTGGACGGAGAAAATGGTATCTGTGGTAAGAGCGTTGCCGACGCTGGCACCTCCGATGCGCGAAATGCCCAGAGGAGTAAGCGTGAGCACCATGTCGAACTGGACATAAGTTGCCAGGTCGTTGGCATATTCCCATTTGCCGTTGTTGACGTAATGGTCACCGAATGTGCCGCTGACGGGGCCCTGGTAACCGGAATCCCCGGAATCTGTCTTCAATTTCTTTTCCCTGTCATGGAAAGTCGTCGCACTCTTCTTGCAAGCCTGACGGTTTTCCATCATGTAGAAGGTGAACACATACCAGTCGTAGCCGTCGTGGGTCTCCGTTCCCTCGAAATAGCACTGAGCGGAATCGAAGAACACCACGTCATCGGGTGCCGCCCCATCATTATAGTCGGCAAAAAGATAGCACCTGTCGGGCACGTTGCAAACCTGCCAGTAAACAGCCCTTTCAGCAGAGATGTTGTCCCTGTCGCAACGCACCAGGAACTTTACCTTTGCATCTACCTGTTGCAAACTGACCTTGTACCTGGAGTCGTAAGCCTTCGGGAGTTCTCCCCATACCATATGGGATGTATTCACCTCCAGCTGACCCATCATAAGGAACAGGTCCTTGCGGTTGACCACATCCTGCTCCAACTTCACTTTGGTGGCCTTCAATTCGCCAAGGTCGGTGATGGCGTTAAGGTAGGCTATGTCATCCTCGTCCTCTCCGAAGGAACTCACCGCATTCGCCACATTTGCTATCAGTACCAGTGTCGCATCGGAACATGTGACGGTAGATACTTTCACGGCACCCGCCGTAGTGACTACTGCCGGGCTCGCGCCGTCGATTGTCTTGTTCTCCACCCACCAGCCCTCGTTCGGATTGGTGTCGAGCGAGGAAAGATCTGCGGAAAGGTGCTCGTAGCTGAAGTATCTGCCATAAATCTTCTTCGGGGAGCCCGAGGAAGTCTGGCTGTTATCGAAAATCATGACGTACAGGTCATGGACCCTTGCTTCATCCGATTTTGCAGACTCTGCCTTGGTGCTCACATCTACCGAAACAGCCTCGGTGGAGCCGAAACTGATGCAGAGCGTGGCCGGCGTGCCGTCGGGGAGGTTGCTGACCCTGTAGATTTCTTCCCTTTCGCGGCTGCACGACAATGCGGACAGCATTGCCAGTACGTAGAGAGTTATGCGGATGAATCTTTTCATGGCTAATCGAAGAGTACTTGTTCAGTCAGGGGGACCCAATCGGCGACCTCGAAGTTGAAGGAGACCGTCGTTCCCTTGCTGATCCTTGTAACTATGTGCAGATTCTGATTACGCTCCAGCGCCATCAAGTCGCTGGCGTGGTCGTCGTGAACAGGCAGGTCGGAGTACGAATACACATGCTCCTGAGCCGTATTCTTGAACATCGTGAATCCCACATCGAGGGTGTAAGGGCCGGAACTCGGGAAAACGTACCAAGTCATTGTCACGCTTCCCGATGCCGGGATAGTAAGGGATGCTTCCGACGCGACTATGTTCCCGGAGGAAGCACCTGCGGGGAAGTCGGGGTCGTGTCGCAACACGTAAGCGCTGTTTGGGCACAGGCCTATGAAGGAACTGCTGTAGTCCGACAAGGTCAGGGCTATTTCGGTATTGTTGACGAACTCGGCAGAAACCTTGGCCACGCAACGTATCATCTCCAGAGTGACTTCGCCCGTATGGAGCGAAGATACGCTCACGCTTCCCTTTGCCGAAAGCGGAAGACGACCGTTGCGAACAGCAGGGCAAGTGTCGGCAGAAAGCGGCGAGAATTGGAGGGCTTCCACGGCGGCGGCTGTCGGGAGTGTAGTCAGATCCGTCACCGTATTACCTCCGCTGGTCATGTTCCACAGGCCCTCGGTATTGGCGAAGCCATACACCGTGTAGTTGCCTTGGCTGAGACCTGTGAAAGTGACCGACATCGATGTGGAGGATGGATCGGCCTCCAAGGTTCCGTCAATGGCATCTCCACGCACGGGATCCGGATAGGTAGCAACGATGCTTCCACCGGAATCCGCTATCAGGAGGACCAGGTCCGGAACAGGAGCCGTCGGGTCCGTAAGGTCGATGTAGATACCGCCGCCATCGGCAACATTGCCATCGCCGGGCGTGGTAGCGCGGGTCTTAGGAGCAGAAGTGCTGAAGTTGATCTTCAAGCCGCAATCGCCCACGGCCAGCCGGGTTTCTTCGCGGGTGCAAGAAACGGCGGATAGCAGGATCGCAAGGACGATTATGAGCTTGAATTTCTTCATCTATTCAATCAAAAGACCGGGGGTTTCCGCTTCGACAGTATCCCAATCAGTCGTAACGACGTTCACCAGGACACCACCGTCGAGACGCATGGAAATCTCGTAGGTATATTTCACACCCCTTTCCCAGGAGGTGATGGGAGTATCATCTCCCCTGGGGCAGATATCTTTCAACGAGATTTCAGCGCCGTGCTGCACGGAATCCATCGTATAATACAGGAACAACTTGGGCATGTTGGCCTCGAGGCCACCGGAACCCACCGCCTGATCCAGCCGCTGGGGAACCATGAAATCATAGTCTCCTGCGTATGAATCGCCGGCATCCAGGGATTCATCCACGGCAGTTTGCCGGACATCGGAAGTATTCCTCTCGGTATTTATCCAGGAGTATGCCGCGGAGCCCATCAGATCCAGGGTAACCTTGGTGTCGCCAACCACCATCAGATTCCTGAAACAATAAGAATCGATGGTAACGGACCTAGTTTCGGAGTTGTTGATTATGTTGATCCTTACGGCGCTGGTAAGATGGACGAAATTCAAAGGGACGGTCGATGACGGGTTCGATACATTGCCGCGACGACGGAATGCCGCACCCATCAGGTCGTAATTGTCGGAGGAGATGTCAAAATGGGTAGAAACGGCAAGGTTGCCTGGAATATCCATCTTCACGCTCCCTTTCCCTGAGGGCGACATGGCTACGAAGTCGTAGTAATCGCCGGTACTCTCCCAGTACCAGAAACGCTCAGGGCTGTACGTCCACACAAGAGTGGGAGAAGCTCCTCCATCATATCCGTACGTGACGGTCACGCCATTGGTGCCGCCGAATACGGTACTCTGGACATTTGAAATCATCCTGTTGCCAAACACCGCGAAGTTGTCGTTCTCCGTAAACTCGTTCTTGAGTCCGGCTTTGGTCGCGTCGTCGTTCAGCAGCATGGACCCGGCCTCGAAGCGGATGGCATTCCGCTCCGGAGCCGGATCGTAGGTCTTCGCGCACCCTGCGGAAAGCAGGGCGGACGCGATGGCTGCCGTTATGAACGTTACGCGGTTAAGCACGGTGCTTAGTTGATGAGATAGTTATAACCATCGTCGGCCACGGTCCAAGTGGTGATGGCACCGGTGAAGTTGATCTTGTTGGCGTTGATGGTTATATAGAAAGTATAGTGCTTTCCGGGCTCCCAGCTGGGGATGATAGTATCAGCATTGTCCTTATCGTCGACATTGTCGAACAGCTTGAGGTTGAAGCTCGTGTCATAGGTGGACACGTTGGAGGCTTCGTCGGTAATCGTGTATTCGATATTCACAGTCTGGATGTTCGAGTCGGTCCTGAAAGACTGAGGCATGACGATCAGATTGTTGATAAGGAAATCTCCGGTAGTTCCTACGTTGGCAATAGGGAGGGTGACGGCGGTCAAGCCATTTCCGTTATTGTAGCTGCCTCTGTCGGTAGCGGTCCATGCGACCACGGGGCCATAAGGATCGGCATCGGCATAATCGCTCACGGCAAAAGTACCGGTTTTGTCGATATTCGAAATGGAGAAAGCGCTGACTGCGACGGTGGAATTACCGAGATCAGCATGCTTCTTGACCTTGAAGTCTACCAAAGAAGCAATATGGTTGAACTGGATGGGCACAGGCGTAGTTGCATATGCGGCCGGGCTACCGGTCTTGACTACGGTCTTTTCGTTGGCGACCAGGACATCGCTGTCATTACCTGCGAAAGTAATGGAAGCGGATGTGGTTACGACACCGGTCTGAGGGGCGACGGTAGCGGCCGTTCCAACGGAGGCAGGAGAAATAGCATAGAAGGTGTAGCTGGTAGCTGAAGGGTCCCAGAAACGGGCCGGAACCGAAGCTGTCACATAGTCCCATGCGGAACCGTCGTAAGTAACGACCACGTCGTCGAATACGGTGTTAGTAGTAGAGCCGTTGAGTTTGGAGCCGTAAACGGCAAAGTCGTCGCCGGAGACGAAGGTATCACCTCCCTGGGCACGTTTGGTAAGATGCTCGGTCCAAGAGCCAAATCCGATCTGGCTTTCGGATACGGGGGTCACATCGTAGGTCCTGCTGCAGGAGATGGTTGCGAGGGCAACCGCTGCTACGATAAAAATGTAACGTTTCATAATCTGAAAAATTGTTAGTTAGTTAGTAGTATAAAATTGATTGTCAATTTC
>JAEEXQ010000103.1 GCA_016287875.1 Bacteroidales bacterium
GCTTCTTGTCCGACTTCACATTGGAGGTGATGCTGCCGGCACCCATGTGGCTGTAATAGCCCAGGATGGAATCCCCCACATAGTTGTAATGGGGCGTCTGCACATGGTCGAAAAGGATGACGTTCTTCAGCTCCACGCTGTTCCCCACCACGCAGTTTGCGCCCACCAGAGCGGACCCCCGTATAAAGGCGCAGTGCCGCACCTCCGTCTCGGGCCCGATGATACAGGGCGCACCCAGATAAGCGGAGGGGAAAACCTTGGCGCTCTTATGCACCCACACCTGCTCCGACACTTCTTCATAGTCCGGGCCGAGGGTGGGGCCCAGCTGAAGGATCAGATCCTTGATTCCCTTCAGAGCTTCCCAGGGGTAAGTGAACTGCCGGAGATAGTCCGCCGCCAGCGTATGCTCCAGATCGAAGAGGTCTTTGATCGTATACATTACAGGCGCTCCTTCCGCTCGATATCCAGGAAATACTTGTAGGTGTCCACCGTCAGCTCGCCGCAGGCGTCCTCATCGCAGGCGATGATGGCCCCATTGTGCAGCTGGAGGGCCGAGCAGGTCCACTTGTGGCTGACAGAGCCCTCCACCGTAGCCGCCAGGGCACGGGCCTTATTGTGGCCGCTGATGAGGATTAGCACTTCCCTGGAATCCGTCACCGTCCCCACGCCCACGCTGAGGGCCTGGGCGGGCACCTTCTCCGGGTCGCCCCCGAAGAAGCGGGAGTTGACAATCCTCGTGTCCGTGGTCAGGTTCCGCACCCCGGTGCGGGAGGTGAGGGAGGTGTAGGGCTCGTTGAAGGCGATATGGCCGTCCACGCCGATGCCCCCCATGAAGAGGTCGATGCCCCCGTAGGAGGCGATCTTCTCCTCATAGCGGCGGCACTCCCCCTCCGGGTCGTCGGTCATGCCGTTGAGGATGTTGATGTTCTCCTTCTTCATGTCCACCAGGTGGTCGAAGAAGTTGTCGTGCATGAAATACCAGTAGCTCTGGTCGTGCTCGTGGGGCAGGCCCAGGTATTCGTCCATATTGAAAGTGACCACATTGGCGAAGGAGACCTCACCGGCTTTGTTCATCCGAATGAGTTCTTTATAGACACCGATGGGGCTGGAGCCCGTGGGCAGGCCCAGGATGAAGGGCCGGGCCTCCTTGTGGCTGTTTATCTTGGCGGCGATATAGGCTGCCGCCCATGCGCACATCTTGTCGTAATTATCCTGAATGACGACTCTCATCGTGATTACTCCTATGCTTTCTTGATTTCCGGTGTCGGGAGGACCTCTGTTACGGTTTCGATTCCGCTTTTTCCTTCCTCCCTGACGGCTCACCGGCGCCGTGGCAGCATCCGCCGAGTCTTTCGACAACTGCCAGTCCTCGTCACCCCCGTGGGGCCCGGCGCTAACAGTATCTCCGCCCCTCCCCAGCGGAGCTGTCGCTGTTTTACTTTCTGGAGTAGCCGTTGGTTTGCCCCGTGGTTACCTCAGTCTGATTCATTATAAATTATTATACTCACAACATAAGGTTATGTCCAGCATTTTCTTGCCTACATCTGGTGTGGATACCAGTGCATTTATTCTATTGGAACTCAACAACGGTGTATTACGCTGTCGCCCCAGCCATGCACTATCCCGTGCAAAACGTCATCATAGCGGGTCGTAAATGCCACAATTCCCGGTCAACGATGGCATCCGTACTCAGCCAGGTCATCCCACATCAGGACTGCATGTCGCCATAAATGCCGCAGTTATTCTTCCGTAACTCCGGCTCTTGAAGCACATTCACGGACAGCGATGATCACGTCCTTGGTAAGCGCGGCTTTCTTCCTTCTGTTGTAACGCCTATCGCGTCAAATCGGTTCTCCCCTACCTCAACCGTTTCCCTTTGGCAACAATAGCGAATACTGCCTGTTCTCCAGCACGCTTTTCAAAATATTAACTGACAGCAAATATAATTTATTCCTTCGTCAATTCTCATTCTTTTTGATAGCTTATATAATCTAACTAATAGCAAACAATCCCATTAAATGGTGGAGAATGGAAATTGACAAAGACGATCTTTTGCATGGAAGTTGGCCGGAGGATCGCGGCGGTTCGCGGGCAGAAACACATGACGCAACAACAGGTGGCTGATGCTGTTGGAATCAGCACACCCTATTATTCTCAGATCGAGAACGGGAACAAAACCGCCAGCGGTTATGTCCTGGCCCGGATCATAGAGGCGCTGGAGACAACCGGCGACTATATCCTTTTTGGCCGATTTCCTGATGTGGACGACTCCCTGAAGCAGCTGTTTGACCGATCGACGGATGAGGAACTGGCTGCCATCCGCCGATTTCTGGATTCTTGCAGTCGGAAACTGGATGCTGCGGAGACGGAGCGGGAATCAACCGCCTGCAGGAGTGAGACAGAATCCGCAACGCCTGCGTACCCTATCCCCTGATTACAGGAAGGAGTGGCCCTCTTGCGGAGAGAAGATAAGGCGGTTGCTTCCGGATCCGGGGACATGGAGGAGCTGCTGAGTTCGCTCTTTTTGAAGCATTATGACTATCTGCGGGATCTAGCCCGCTATTTCGGTTGTTCCCGGGATCTGGCGGAAGATATGGTTCAGGAAACCTTTGAGATCGTGCTGCGTCAACCGGACAAGCTGCTGAACAGTGAGAACAAGCTGGCCTGGCTGGTGGGCATTCTGAAGAACCGCATCGGCTACGCAAAGCGGAGTACCCTGTATGCAGAACAGCTTCTGCGCCGTTTGCAGCAGGTCTATGTCGGAGAATACTCCGATGAACTGAAACTGACTACCCTGTATGGAAACGGCATTGATCCGGGGGATCTGGAACTGCTGATCCGCTTTTACGCAGAGGGCTGGAGTCACGCGGAATTGGCGAAGGAAAAGGGAATCAGCCCTGCAAGCTGCCGGAAGCGCATCCAGCGAACAAAGGAAAAACTCCGGGAATTGCTGGAAGAAAACACATCGCAAAATAAAGATCGGGAAAAATGAAAAACCCTGTCACATTTTGCCTTGCTCATGTGACTATGCTATTGAGGGGGTGAAGCACTTGTCCCAGGCGAGGGATGCCGAAATCGGGAAGGAATATGACGACCTCTCC
>JAEEXQ010000008.1 GCA_016287875.1 Bacteroidales bacterium
GGCCTTGCTGCCGTCGCCCTGGAGCTCCACGTCGCCTATCTTCATCTCGAGACCCATCTCGGCAGCGATGCGGCGGGCCTGGATCATGGTTTCCTGCTCGCGGGCAATGGCTTCCTGCCATTTCTCGATATCGTTCTGCTTGGCCTTGCGGTAGATTCTCTTGAACTCAGTGGCAGTGGGATCCACCCCCTTGCACTTGAGCTGGCGCCCCACCAGCGGGCCTTCCAGCGTTACAATGCCCAGGTCGCATCCGGTAGTGGCTTCGACTATCACCATATCGCCCAGCTTCACGTTCTGGCCGGAAGCATTGCGGTAGAAGCCCTTGCGGGTATTCTTGAAACGAACTTCGAATATATCCTTGAAGCTCTGGTCGGGGATGCCGGCCAGATAGTTATGGTCGCGGAGCTTGCAGCAGCCCTCGCGGTATGTGAAATGCTCCTCGCCCGAAGTGGTGTCGGTGACACACACGCAGCCGCGGTTGCAGTCCATCCTTATTGATTCGTTATCCATAGGGTCATATATTTACGTAGAGCCTGTCCACCAAGTCGGTGAAAAGGATCTTCTGGTTCACATTCCTTCCAATGAGCAAGGAGGCCTTGTCCAAGGCTTCGAGGGCCTTGCGGGGAAAGGTCTTCTTGCATCTGGCGGCCCAGGCGGCCACCTCGGGATCATCCCCGGCAAGCTGGGTCAGGCCCTGCTGCACCAGGAAGATGCGGCGCACCTTTTCCGCAGCGAAGCGGCAGAAGGAGCGCATTGAGTCGCGCGAAGGCAGGGCGGCGAGCTGCTCCCCGACTTCGAGCGCGGAGGCGAGGTCCCTGGCAATGATGGCATCCATCAGCGAGGCGAAAGCTCCGCCGTCGTCGAATCGCAGCACCACGTCGGAAGTGCCCTCCGACGACTCCATCCGGAACAGCTGGCAGCGCGAAAGTATGGTCGGCAGCAGCCTTTCGGGGGCGTGGGTGACCATCACGAAGATGGTCTGCTGGGGAGGTTCCTCCAGTATCTTCAGCAGCTTGTTGGCCGCCGTAGGATTCATCTTCTCGGGAAGATAGATGACTATAGCGGTGTAGCCTCCTTCGAGCGAATAGCGGCTCAGCACCCTCAGCAGGGCGTTGGCCTCCTTTACGGAGATTACGGTGTTCTTCCCCTCGAAACCAAGGGCGTCGTAGAGCTCCCCTTCGGTGAAGGAGGGATTCTCCGACACCAGGCTGCGCCACTGCACCGCGTACTGCTCCGAGACCGTATCTCCCGAAGAAAGTATCAGCGGGAAGATGTAGTGTATGTCCGGATGTATCATCTTGGCGACCCTGGGATTCCCTCCGTAGAGATAAGAGAGAAACTCCATCGCAAGGGCCACGGCTCCGCCACCGTCATCCTCGTGGAGGAGGATGGCGTGGGGGACACGGTTCCCGTCCACCATCGCGAAGAGAGTCTGTCTTAGGTCGCTCATTTAGTCCTGACTGCATTGTGACGGGCGATGAACTCGAGTACCTCCTTCTCGCGGCAGTCGGGGAATACCGACAGCGCCTGGATGGCCTCTTCCACATAGCCCATCTGTTTTTCTTCGGCATACTCCACTCCCCCGTTCTCCAGCACGAACGAACGTATGAGTTCGCAGTTGTCCGGGTGCAGCCGTATGTCGTGTATCTTTTCCCTTATGCCCTTCTCGTCCTTGGCCTTGCTGAGCGCGCCGAGAAGCGGCAGGGTGATTTTCTGTTCCTTGAGGTCGATTCCGACCGGTTTGCCGGTGGTCTCCCCGCCGGCGTAATCCAGGATGTCGTCCCGGATCTGGAAGGCGATTCCGAGCGCGCGGCCATATCTGCCGGCGGCCTGGAGATACTCCCGGGATGCGCCGACCGACTGGGCGCCGGTTTCGCAGGCAGTCACGAAAAGACTGCCGGTCTTGCAATAGATTATGCGCAGATAGTCCTCGATGGTGGTATCCGACAGGAAGGCCTTCTGCTGCTGCAGCATCTCACCTTCCGCAAGGTCGGTAAGGGTGCGGGCGAACTCCGCTATGGTCCATTTCAAATCGGAAGAATCCGACAGCAGGGCCACGGCGCTGGCAAGCCAGAAGTCTCCCACCAGCACGGCGGGCACGGGCCCCAGCTTGGACATCACGGTGGGGGCTCCGCGGCGCAGCATAGCCTCGTCGGCCACGTCGTCGTGGAGGAGGGTGGCGTTGTGGAGTATCTCCACTGCCGCGGCGTTGCGTATGCTCTCATCGCGGAGTATGCCTCCGTTGCACATACGGGCCACATAGAGGGTGAGCAGGGGGCGCAGCATCTTTCCGGTATTGGAAAGAAGGTCGGCGTTAAGGTCGTCGAGCAAGCTGACATCCGAAGACAAGGCGCTGTGCAGCTGTTCCTTCATCTTCTCCCAATCCTGGCCGAGGCCGGCTATGATACTGTCCCTGTCCATCAGAAAATCTTGGCAAGTTCCTCGGGAGTGGACGCGAAGTGCACCAGGTCGGCATCCTCCTGAGTCATCATTCCCGTATCTACGAAATGTTTCAAAAGGGCCTTCAGGGGCTCGTAGAAACCCTCGAAGTCCAGAACGCCTATGCGGCCGCGGAACTGGCCCAGCTTGGCGAGCACCACGGTCTCGAAAAGCTCGTCCATAGTGCCTATCCCGCCGGGGAGCGCGACGGCGAGGGATACGCCCTCGCGCATCATCTCCTTGCGTATGCTCATGGTCGGAGCCCACCTGAGCTCCGTCAATCCCTCATACTCAAGCCCTTCCATAAAAGAAGGCAGAACCCCGTAATTGGGGGCGCCGCATTCCTTGGCGGCATCGCATACCGCGCCCATCGTTCCGCGGAAAGAACCGCCGGACACGATGCTATATCCAGCCAAACAAGCCGCACGGACAGTTTCCCGCGCGGCCTGATTGTATTTCGGATCTATATTGTTGCTGGCGGAGCAAAAGAACACCGCCTTCTTTTCCGACATAGATATCCCCTAGAACAGAATTGCTATGGATGCCATCACACCGGAGCACTTCTGCTCTTCAGCGGTCTTGGCACCGGCGTTGATAGTGTCGTTGATCTTGTCCCAGGCAGCGGAGCCGTTGTTGTCGTAGAGCTCGCCCATATCCCAGAAGTAACGCACGGAAACCTGGAGGTGCTTGATGAGCTCGACACCGACACCGAGGCCGAAGCCATATTCGAGACGGCTCTTTACGTTGTCCCAATTGTCCTTTCTCTTGTCACCGGTGAAATCGGAGACCTTGAAGCTCTCTTCGTTGGTGATTGCGTAGCCCACATAAGGCTCCACGAAGGCATAAGGACGCACTACGCCGGCGAAGTTGATACCCCACTGGACCTGCACGGGAACCTCGAGGAAACCGGTCTTGGCATCGACGGAGAAGACTTTGGTCTCGTCGGTACCGATGGACTCGATGGAAGAACCCTTCATATTATAGATGATACCGGGCTGCACGGCAAAACCCAGGGGAAGAGGCACCTTGACGGTAAGACCGACATGGAACTGGTTGATGTCATTGGCCTTGGCTATGGCATCCTTGTAGTTAGTCTCTGTAGAAGTAACGCCAGCTACCACACCGAACTGAGCGTTGGCATTGACGGCAAAAAAGATTGCAATCGCAGCGATAAGTAATTTTTTCATATTAGAGTAAATTATTTAGAATATTCTCTATTTCCTGCTTGGAGACCAGGCCGACGGTCTTGTCGGCAAGTTCACCATTCTTGAAGAAGAGCAAGGTGGGGATGCTGCGGACACCGAAGTTTGCGGCGAGCTCGTCATTGTCGTCCACATTGCACTTTGCTACGGCGACTCGGCCTTCGTACTGCTCGGCTATGTCGTCGACCGTAGGAGAAAGCATGCGGCAGGGGCCGCACCAGGAAGCCCAAAGGTCCACGAGGGCAACGGGTTTCGAATTGATTATCTCTTCGAAATTATTCTGATCTATTACGTTCATATTCGCAAAGATATAAAAAAATTACAGAATACTTTCTATATTCCAGGAGAATGCACGTATGCCCAGATCGGGCGTTTCGGCATCCATCTGACGCAGTTTTTCAAGGACCGGAGCGAGCTTTTCCTCCTCTATCTGGACGATGAGCGCGTCGTTGTATTCGGGCCAGGCGTGATTGTCCAGATGGGGAATTCCGTCCACGGAACCGCGGCCGCCCACGCCGTCGAAACGGGTGAAGCCCCTCTGTCCCAGAGACTCAAGCACGGCTACTATCTCGTCGCCGTATGCCTGATTGTAAACTATGAAGAGTGCTTTCATCATATAATCTCGTATTTCTTAGATGCGCGACGCTCGTGACGCGTTGCAAATACGCAGTACACCGTAGGGATCAGCACCAGGGTGACCAGCGTGGAAATTGAAAGTCCCCAGCAGACGACCATACCCAGGCCGTTCCACATTTCGGAACCCTCTCCGCGGCCCAAGGCCATGGGGAGCATACCGAGAACGGTGGTGAGGGTGGTCATAAGTATAGGACGCAGACGGCTGCGGGCGGCGGTCACGGATGCTTCCAGCACGCTCATTCCGCGCTCGCGGCAAAGTATGGTGTAGTCGATGAGCACGATACCGTTCTTCACCACTATACCGATGAGGATGATGATACCCACCATACCCATCACGCTGAGGGCGGTATTGGTGATCCAGAGGCCGAGTATGACGCCGACTGCCGCGAAAGGAAGGCTGAACATGATCACGAAGGGGCTCATGAAGCTTTCGAACTGCGCCGCCATCACTATATAGACGAGCATTATCATCAGCAACATCAGCAAGCCCATATCGGAGAACATCTTCTGCTGGTCCTCGTAGTCGCCGGAGATGACGCTGTAGAGGTTGGAAGGCAGAGGAGTGTCGGCAAGCACCTCGTCGGTAACCTTGACGGCATCGGAGAGGGCCACCTTGTTGGCCACCAGGGCGGTCACGGTGATGTAGCGCTGGCGGTTGCGCCTCTCGATGGTAGGAGGAACCTCGGTCTCGATGACGCGGCCCAGCTCCTTGAGGCGTATGCCCTTGCCCGTAGGGGTGTAGACTATGATATTCTCCATATCCTCGACGCTCGTACGGAACTCGGGAGCGTAGCGGACGCGGATGTAGTATTCGTCGCCGTCCTCACGGTAGAAGGATGCCACGCTGCCGCTCATCGCCGCGCTGAATGCGGAGCCGGCGGTGGTAGTGTTCAGGCCGTTCAGGGCCAGCTTCTCGCGGTCGAAGTCAACCTGGTACTCAGGGGTATATTCGTCGCGGCTGAGGATCACCTGCGCGAACTCGGGATGCTGGAGAAGTTTGGACTGTATCTCCTTCGCGGCAGCATCCGTCTCCTGGAAATCATAGCCGTAGATTTCGATGGCGACGCTGGGGGCACCGCCCATCATTCCACCGCCCTCGACCACCGTAGCCTTGCGGATTTCGGGATAGTGGCGGAGTATGGAGCGCACCTGGTCGGCGATGTCGCCGGAGGAGCGCTTCCTCGTGGTCTTGGAGCCTATGTGCAGGTTGTAGGTGAGTATATGGGTACCGTTGCTGCGCATAGAGCCGAAGAGGTCGTCGGAATCCGCCTGGCCGTAGGTCATATTGCAGACCGACATTTCGGGGATGTCTTTCACGAACTCATCGTATATGTTGCGCGCAAGCTCGGCGGTGATGCTCTGGGCTGTGCCCATAGGCAAGGTCACGCTGACCTGCAGACGGTCGGAATCCCCCTTGGGGAAGAATTCGGACTTGATATGGGGGCCCAGGAACACTATCACGCCCACCAGGATGCCGAAGGCGCCGAAGATGACGGTCTTGCGGTGGGTGGTAGCCCAGCCGATGAGCCTGGAATATGCGGCGGAGATGCCGTTGAGCACGCCGTCAAGCTTGTTGACACGCCTTTTGCCACCGAGGAACAATGCGCAGAGCATAGGCACCAGGGTAAGGGCGGCGGTGGTGGAAACTACCATGATGATGGTAACTATCCAGCCGAGCTGCTGGAACATCATACCGGTCATTCCCTTGATGAAGGTGAGGGGCAGGAACACGCAGAGCATCGTGAGGGTGGAGGCGATGACGGAGATACCCACCTCGGAGGTGCCGTGTATGGCAGCCTCGGTGGCCTTCTCTCCCCTTTCCAGATGCGATGTCACATTTTCCAGCACCACAATGGCATCGTCCACCACCATACCTATGGCTAGCGACAGCGAGGCCATGGAAACTATGTTCAGGGTATTGCCCGTGGCGAAGAGATAGACCAGCGAAGCCAGCAGGGCTATAGGGATGGACAGCACGATGATGAAGGTAGTCTTCCACCTTGCGAGGAAGATGAACACCACCAGCATAACCACCGCGAAGGTGATCAGAATGGTCTCGATGAGGGAGTGGATGGTATTCACTATCTCCTCGGAAGAGTCGAAAATCTCTTTAATCTGTATGTCGGAGGGCAGGTTCTTCTTGACCTGCTCGAGCTGCTTGTGGACACCGCGGCTGACATTGACGGTGTTGGCGCCGGCCTGTTTCTGGATGATGATGGCCGCGGCGCGCTGTCCGTCAGTGTAGGATTCCTGCTCACGCTCCTGGCTGCCGTCGTGCAGGGTTGCGACATCCCTCAACAGGATGGTCTGGCTGCCGTTGTAACCCACTACCACGTCCAGCAGTTCGGAAGGATCGGTAAACTCCTTCTGCACGCGCAGGGTGTAGGTGTTGGAGCCTATGTCTATGTTGCCGGAAGGGAGGTTGCGGTTTTCCGCCGCGATGATCTGGGATATGCCCGCGATGCTGAGGTGATAGGCCTCGAGCTTGCCGGGATCGCAGTAAATCTGGATCTCGCGGGTAGGAGCACCGCCGACGCTGACCGTACCGACGCCCTTCACGCGGGCCAGAGGAGTGGCCAGCTGCTCGTCAAGTATCTTGTCCAGGCCGGAAACCGACTCGACTGCCGAAGCGGAGAACATCATGATAGGCATGTCCTCGGTGCTGAACTTGAAGATGACAGGAGTGGTGGCCCCGTCCGGCAGGGCGGAACTCACCATGTCCAGCTTGTCGCGGACATTGTTGGTAGCGGCCTCGATGTCGGTTCCGTATTCGAACTCGAGCATCAGCAGCGATACGTTCTCCTTGCTCTGGGAACTGAGTTTCTTAAGGTCCTCGACGCTGTTCAAGCTATTCTCGAGCAGCTTCGTGAGGTTGGTCTCGATATCGGATGCATTCGCGCCCTGGTACGAGCTCATCACCATAATGGTATTGGAGTCGAACTCCGGGAAAAGGGCGATGGAGGTGTTGACCAGCGAATACAGACCGAATACCACGAAGGCGACGAAGATCAGGGCCGTCGTCACCGGGTTCTTTACTGCGGATTTGATTACGCTCATTCTATGACCTCCACATTTGCACCGTTACTCAGGGAGCTGCCGCCTTTGACGACGACCATCTCGCCCACCTCGATGCCAGAAAGAATCTCGTACTGACCGTCGAAGTGCCTTCCGAGGCTGACCGCCTTCTGCACCGCGACACCGTTCTCGACCACGAAAACATTGCGCTGGCCGGAGCCCTGCAGACGCACCACGGCGGCATCGGGCACCACTATGTTGCGGCTGGAGCCGAAGCTGACGTTGACCTTGGCATACATACCGGGACGGAGTTCGCGGTTCTGGTTGGGAACCTGGACCTCGATGTTCACGGTGTGCGTCATAGGATCTACGGTAGGATAGATGCGGCGCACGCTGCCGCTGAAGGTCTTGCCGGGAAGGGCATCCACGCTGAGGGTGATCCTGTCGCCCTTGCGGACCTTGGTGTAATCGGCCTCGGAGATACCCACGAGTATCTTCACGGGAACTATCTGCTGGACGGTGAAGATGGGACTGGCCATTCCGTACATGTCACCGCGATCGTAGTTGCGGGCAGTGACGACGCCGTTGATAGGCGAACGGAGTATGGTGTTCTCGAGCAGGTTGTCGTAGCTGCTCTTGCTGACCTTGTAGTTGAGCTCGGCGGCTTCGTAGTCGCTCTGGGCGAGACCGCCCTGCTCATAGAGCTGCTTGAGGCGCCCGAGCTCGGTCTCGGCGTTGACAAGACGCAGCTGGGCCTGATCGAGCTGGACACGGTCCATCTCTGCCAGTACCTGGCCTGCGGACACGAAATCCCCTACCTCGACATTTATCTTCTGGATGCGGCCGCCGCTCTGGGGAGCGATGTTGTTGATAGCGTTGGCCTGGATGGTGGCAGAATAGCTGCCATCCTGACGTACGTTCTGAAGGGCGGCCGGCAGCACCTTCACGGCCTGCCTGACGGGCTGCGCAGCTTTATCGGCAGCCTCCTGGTTGTTCTTTTTCTGGGCGCAGCCTGCGAGCGCGAGTGCCGCAAGCGCTATGATGCAAATCTTCTTCATTTTGTAGTATTTTCTGCTGTGAAATCTGCTCCTACCGTGCTTTCGAGCGCTGCCTTGGCCACCAGGTAGCTATAGACCGCCTGGCTGGCGGCGAGCTGGGCCTGGGTAAGGGCGAGACGCGAGGCATCGAGGTCGGTAAGGGTGCTGCGGCCCACTTCGTAGGACTTGGCAGCGATATCGAAGGCCTTCTGGGCCGACTCGAGGGCATCCAGTGCGGATTCGTGGCTCTTGACCGCGGTCTCCATCGTGCTCAGGTTCTGGCGTATGGAGATGCGCAGCTGCCTCTCGACATTCTCCCTCTGCAGCGAGAGCTCCGCAGCCTGCACGCGGGTCTGGCGTATTTCGTTGTGCCTCTGGCCGCCGGTGAAGATGGGAATGTTGAGGCTGAGACCCACGAAGGAATAAGGAGTCCACTTGTACTGCTCGAACTTGAAGTCGTTGGTCATCGCGTTCATACTGTACGAGAAGGCCAGCGAAAGGGTGGGAAGATACCCGTAGCGCTGCATCTTCACGGTGTTGGCGAGCTGGTCGGCCTGGATCGCGAGCTGGCGCAGGGAGGAGTTGCCCTCGAGGCTGTAATCCTCTCCCACCGCCACGGACTGCATATCGCCGGCATAGACGAGCAGGGAGTCCTTGACATCGATCTCGGTATCGAGGTCTATGCCCATCACGGCCTTCAGCTGCCAAAGCGACAGGAAGATGGCATTCTCGGAATTGAACACGTCGGGGATGGCGTTCGCCACCGTGGTCTTGGCCCTGGCGAGGTCGAGTTCGGATGCCTTGGATGCATTGTACTTCTTATTGGTAAGCTCGAGGTTCTGCACCGCGTTGCGGTACACGCTTTCGTACACCTTGTGGGCCTCCTTGGCAAGCAGGGCTGCGAAATAGGCCTGCTTCACCTGGTTCACCATCTCGAGACGGGAAGAACGGGCCTTCTCCACCGCGAGGTCCACGCTGGCACCGGAAATAGCAAGGCTCTTCCAGAGCTGGGCGTTGATCAAGGGCATAGAAGCGGAGATTCCTCCGTTGAAGGTATTCCAACGGCCTACCTCGATTCCACCGTCGCCGGCGGACTCGGTTGTGGTGGGAGGCACGTATTCCACATAGGGGATGCCGGTACCGGCATAGAGTTTCTGAAGATGATAGACTATGGGATCGAGAATCCCCGCCATCATTCCTGACATTCCGCCGCCATCTTCTTCGTCATCTCCTCCGCCCATATACATAACCTGTTTCTTTATGGTGCGCTGGTAAGAAGCTGAGGCGCTTATCTGAGGGAACAGGGAAGCATAACTGCCTTTGCGGGCGAACTCGGCCCTTTCCACTTCCATATCGGCGATTTTTACCGTGGGGCTTTCGGCCAGGGCTATCTCCAGTGCCTGTTCCAGACTTATGACCGCCGGGACTTCCTGTTCCTGAGGGACGGATGCAGCCGCGGCGACTAACATTAATAATACCATCTCTAACTAATAAATTACGACGGCGCGATACTGAACAAATATCGCGCCATTGTCACTATTGTAGGCCCATCTTATCGGGCTATCACTTTCCACCCCCATCCGGGCAGTATTCCGTCTGGGTTGTCGGGGGATCCTAGGGCCATTATCCTCTTCGAGGGTTCGGGCGAAAGATTGACATACACCACCACCATATTGCGTTTCAGACGGCGGCTGAACGCGACCACGTCGGGATCGGGAGTCTTTATCCATCTGAACTTCCCTCCGCGCTCGCCGGAGGCAAGGGCGGGATTGTTATGCTTGAGGGCGGTAAGATACTTGAAGAATCCGGTGTGCTCATTCTCGCTCCAGTCGGTGATGGGATCCTTCTCGAAGAATTCCAGCCTGCGGGAGAGGCCTATTTCCTGACCGGTATAGATCAGGGGCTGGGTCTTGGGCAGGGTGAAGTTCAGCACTTCCAGCGCCTCGGCGGCGGCCCCCATACGTTCGAACTCGGTGCCGGCCCAGGAGTTTTCGTCGTGATTGGAAGTGAAGGCCAGGCGGAAAGCGGATGCGGGGGTTCCGGACATATCCTTCTCCACATAGCTGCGCAGGTCTTCCGCAGTCTTCTCGGCGTCCTTATTGGCAGGGCCACGGCCTATGCCGTTCTCGATATGGTGCAATTCCCAGGCATAGGTGGCATCGAACATACCCTCGGCCATGAATTCCTTCTTCTCGGCCTCGGCGAGGAGGTAGATGTCGGGATAATCGCGGCGCAGGGCGGGCACCAGGTACTCCCAGGTCTCGGAGGGCATCTCACCTGCGGCATCGCAGCGGAATCCGTCCACTCCCTTGGCAAGCCAGAAGCGCATTGCATCTTCCTGGGCATACCAGACTTCTTTGTTATCGTAGTTGAGGCTGCGGGTATCGGTCCAGTCGTATTCCCAGATGGCGTTGCCAAGGGAATCACGCTCGTAGAACTCTGCGGGCTTCTCTTCCATCCAGATATGGTCGGGAGCGGTCTGGTTGGCCACCCAGTCCATAATCACGCGGAATCCCAAACCGTGCGCAGCGGCGAGCAGGTCCTCGAAATCCTGCATAGTGCCGAATTCCTCGTTCACGGCCTTGTAGTCGGATATGGCATAGTAACTGCCGAGAGTGCCCTTGCGGCCCTCGACTCCGATCTTGTTGACAGGCATCAGCCAGAGTATGTCCACTCCCAGGTCCTTCAGGCGGGGCAGCTGGGCCTCGACGCCCTTGAACGTGCCCTCGGGGCTGAACTGGCGGACGTTAACTTCATACACTACGCTGTCGTACGTCCAATCTGCGTGGACGTTCTTCTCAGGGGCGCTGCAGCAAGCGCTCAGCGCGGCTGCCGTAAGCACGGCGAGCAATAGTTTCTTCCTCATATACTGTATCATTTATTGCACGAAAACTACCGAGGAGGATGCCCCGAGCTTGACGCTGCTTCCGCTCACGGAAACGCTTCCGAGGGTGACCAGCTTCTTGTCGAGCTTGTCGTCGGGGAGATCCAGGCTGACCTCGGACGATCCCACATTGTGCAGGACCAGGGCCTTGGAACCGTCGGTGGCGGTCATATACCACGCCGCGACCGATCCTGCCAAAGTGTTCGAGTCGTTATACTTGGCGTGGGCAGACATCTTTCCGCCTGCAAGTGCAGGGCAGCTGTTGCGGGCCTTGGTCCATTCGAAGTAGGTCCTGAGCAAGGAGGACGCGCTGGCCTTCTGCTTTTCCACGGAAATGCCGTCGGTCACCAGGGTGTTGTCCACATTGCCGCTCAGGTCGCCAGTGGCGGCCCTGGATGCCTTGTCCCAGACTATGGGAGTGCGCACGAGTTCGTCCCTGCCGCCATCGTCACCGTCCTTCCCCCAGTATCCGAGCTCCTCTCCCTGATAGATGTAGGGCTGGCCTTCGGCAGTCATAAGGAACGCCGCCGCCTGCTTTAGCTTGTCGATATCCCTGCCGAGTATGGTAGCGGCGCGGGTCTCGTCGTGGTTGGTGAGCTTGGTAGCGGGGATGGCATCCGGGCGGACGGCCGCATATTTGCTGCGGTAGGACATCAGGTCCTTTGCGAAGTAGCAGCCGGTGCGCTGGTTGAGCACCCACTTCAGCCTCTCCCAGAAATCGAACTCGAAGTTCGCGGGCAGGCCTTTGTAGTAGGGAGACACGGAATTGGCGTCCATCCATACTTCTCCGACCATATATATGTCGCTGGAATGGGACTTGCGGAAAGTCTCGTTGCAGCGGTCGTACCAGAGCTTGAGGAAGGCAGGATTCTCGCTCCCCCGCTCGTTGGAATAGATATGCTTGACCGCATCCAGGCGGAAGCCGTCCACGCCCATCCCTATCCACTTGTCGGCTGTCTGCGCCAGGGCCTCGAAGGGCTCGGATGAGGCAGCGGTGGAAACGGGGCCGTAGTTGAGGTCGGGCATCCAGCTTCCGAATGCGCCCTGGAATTTCATCTGGACGGGGGTGCCGAAGAGTATGTCCTGGGCATCGGAGCTGCTGAGGGCAAGCGGAGTCCCCAGGCTAAGCACGTTCGCTCCCTTGGGTGCGCCCCACTTGGTACCGTTGTCCCAGCTGCTGTCGGATGTGCGCACCAGCACTCCCCAGGGCGAGCTGAAATCGAGGGTTATCTCGTAGATATCCGTCCCTGTCCTGTACATACGGACGGCCTTTCCGGGCTCGCCTACCCACAGGAACATATTGACGGAAGCATCGGTATTCGGAGCCTGTGCCTCGGAGCTGGCGGGAGTTACCGTGAGCGTCTTGGTGCTGCCGGAGAAATCCACCTTGAAATGCAGGCGGCCTTCGTAGCCTATCTCACCCACGCTCACATCGTGCCACTCCCCTGCCTGGTAGGAAGGGATCATAGGGAACTTGCCGGCGGCAA
This sequence comes from Bacteroidales bacterium, assembly GCA_016287875.1. Lineage (GTDB taxonomy): Bacteria > Bacteroidota > Bacteroidia > Bacteroidales > UBA932 > Cryptobacteroides. Next base: position 12,701 of record JAEEXQ010000008.1, read on the forward strand.
TGTCGGCAGATGGGTTCGCGGAAATGTGGAACCAGCCGAATTCCTTGTGCAGGCTGCCTTTCTTAGCTTCGGCGAACCAGACATTTCCCTTGCCGGTATGGTTCAGGACATAGTCCATATAGATCTTTATGTCCTTTGCGTGGGCCGCATCTATCAGGGCCTTGAAATCGGCCTCGCTGCCGTATTTGGGGTTGATGGCGGAGTAATCCCGGACGTCGTATCCGTGGTAGGAATCCGCAGGATGCGCGGGAGAAAGCCAGATGGCTGATACTCCGAGGGCATCAAGATAATCCAGCTTGGACTTGATGCCGTTGAAATCCCCGATGCCGTCGCCATCGCTGTCGGCAAAGCTGTAGATAAGCAATTGGTAGCTTATATTCCCCTGCTTCTCGCCGGCCGAATAGGAGGGAAGCTCCCACTTGTCCCCGGAGGGCTCAGTATTGTTCTTGCCGCAAGAAGGGAACAGGACCGCGGCAAGCATCAGTGCATATATGAACCTTTTCATTTTGCTACCTATTTTAAAATCCGTACCTGCAAGTCCGTATCAGGGGCTTGCAGGCAAAATAAATCTCAGGAGATATTACTCGACCACACCGGTGCCGGCGTTGAAGTCGTAGGTAATCTTCTTACCTGCTTCGATGGCTACCATTTCAGGGTCGCCGCCAGCCTCGCGGTAAACGATCTTACCATCCTTGGGGATGAACTCTGCGTGCCACCAGTCTCCGCTGAGGGTGCAGACGACGCAGGTGCGGATCTGCTGACCGGCTGCGACGGTGGTGTAGCTTGCGAGCTTGCCATTGATGGTGAAGCGTGCGCTCTCGAGATCCTTGTTCCAGTTTGCATTGCCGAAAGGCTCTGCCATACCGACGATGACAGCGGGCTCTACGATAACCTTGCTGCCGGCGTAGTCGACCTGGAGGGTGTAGAGGCCGCTTTCAGCGACGAAGCAGTTGCCATCGGACACGGTGAAGCCGGTAGCATTGCCAAGGTCGGTGAAGTCCTTGCCCCAATCGGTGTTGATAGGGCTGAACTTGAAGCCCTTGCCTGCCTCGATGTAGCGGATTGCCCAGAACTGACCGGGCTGGCTGTGGAACGGGTGCATTGCGACAGCGTCGCCGCCTGCTGCAAGATTCCATCCCTGGATACCTTCACCGATCATATACATTTCCTCGGGAAGAGTGGATTCCTGGGTGAGTTTGATAGTGGACTTGTAGGAAGCTCCGAGCTCACCTGCAGTGAGTTTGAAAGTAAGGGTGATGTCGTACAGACCAGCCTTTTCGACCTTGATGTTCTTTCCGCCGGCGGCGAGGGCATCTTCTGCCACGCCTTCCTGGACATTACCGAGGTTGGTGTTGGCACGTACCTTTCCGGCATCGTCGAGGGTGATCTTCCAGGCACCGCCGTAAGCGAACTTGAACTCACCGTTCTTGCTCATCTCGGCATCCTTGATGGTGTAGGTGATACCTTCGTTGGAGAACTCGGTAGCCTGCATCTTGGTGAAGCCCCAGCCGTTCATTGCACCACGGACACCCCACTCCACGGGAGCGACGATGATCTGTGCGTTTGCAAGGTCGCCGGCCTTGTTGAGGTCGAGCACGATGTGATAGAGTCCGGTAGCGGCAACCTTCATTGCAGGAGCGGTGTCACCGGTCTTGAGTTCGCCCTTCATAATGGCCATCTGGGGATCCTCGCCGTAGATGGTGCTTCCCTCTTCGGGAGTGAATTCTGCGAGAGTTGCGCTGTAGCGGGTCTTCTTTCCGGCCTCATAAAGCTTGAGATCGAAGTCCTTGCCGCCCTGGAGCACGATGTATTTCTCGTACATACCGGAGCGCTTGGTCTGATCGGCAGCTTCGTTGATACCTGCGGTCATCATATAAGCAGGCTTGAGTTCGTTGACACCGGTAGCTTCACCGGCCACGTAGAAACCGTCCTCGACAGCCTCGTCAAGGTTGGTGGTGTTTCCGTTCTTGTCGCAAGATGCGAAGCATACGGCTACGAGTGCTGCAGCACTCAAAATCATAAACTTTTTCATAAAAAACGTTTTTAATCGATAATTGTTATTAGTTATATTATGTCTGGTTTAGTATCCAGGGTTCTGAGTCCAGATAGGATTGTCGTTCTCGTCGCGGAGCGAAGATTCCAGGACTGAGTAAGGTATGGGGAACCACTTACGGTAATCCTCCTTCCTTGACACGAATTCCACATAATCGGAATCGTTGAACTTGCCGAAGCGGATAAGGTCGCGGCGGCGCATATTCTCCCACGCGAATTCACGGCCGCGCTCGTCCAGGATCGCGTTCAGATCCAGGGCTCCGGGAGCCAGCTTGGGATAAGCGGCGATGTAGGCAGCTTCCTTGTCGCCGGCATTATAGCCGAAGCAGCGTTCGCGGAGGCGCTTGAAATCGGCGCTGTTGGCACTGCTGGTGCCGCTGCCGCCACGCAGTATGGCTTCTTCTTTCATCCAGAGGACATCTGCATAACGGAAGAGCACGAAGTCGTTTTCGCAGTAATCATACTTGCCTTCCCTGTCGACCTCGTACTTGAACATACGGGCACCTTCAAGGTCGGTCGCTTCGGTGAGAGAGCTCACGGTAGGAACAATGATGGCGTCGGACTTGGCCTCGTCCTTATCCTTGAGGAGGGTCTTGCCGTCGGCAGCGTAGATGGGCCCTACGAACCAGCCCCACTGATGGGTGGCATTGGTTCCGAGGGCGCGTTCGGCATCGGTGCCGGCGCCGCGGACATCCTCCTTATTGTAACGCTCGATGAAGCTGGGACGGGCGCAGAAACCGTTCCAAGGCTTCTCGATCATATTGTAGGTCTGCTGATGATTGTAGTTCAGGGTAAGGATGGTGAGACGGAGCTTGTTGGACATACTGCCGTTGCTGCGGGCGTCGAACTTGGCGTTTCCGTTCTCGACTATCACGAAGATGTTCTCCTTGCTGCCTTCGTTGTTGATCTTGAAGTTGGTGAAGAAGTTCTCTTCGATGGAGTATGACTTGGCATTGATGACGGCGTCGCAGCAGCGCACGGCGTTGGTGTAGAAATCTGCCGCAGTGCTGATGGTGCTGGTAAACTTGTTATTGACATCGATGTTGGAAGGAGTGCAACCGAACGATTCTGCATTCAGATAGAGGCGGGCGAGCAGGGCATAGGCGAAGCCCTGGGTGGCGCGGCCGTAGTTCAGCGCACGGTTGGCGTCGTTGACAACGGGCAGGTTGGGAGCATTCTTCTCGAGGCAGTCCACCAGGCGGCTCCAGACCTTTTCGGGGGCCATCAGGGGCTCGGTGGTGGCTTCGAATTCCTCCTGATAAGGGATGCGTCCGAAGCAGTCGAACAGCATATAGTAGTAGTAGCTGCGCATTACCTCGAGTTCCCCTACGTACTGTGCAAAGACTGCATCCGACATAGATTCCTTATTGTTCTGGAGGGTAGAGATGAGCTTGTTGCAGAGGACGGCGCCGGAGATGGTGGTATTCCAGATATTGCGGAATGCCTGTCCCATCACGTCCCAGTTATGGGTATTGAGGTTACGCCAGTAGTTGCCGTCGGCCCAGTCCTTGTCGGGCATACGTATGGGGCAGATGCCCTCGTCGGCGGTGAGGGTCACCACTCCCCAGTATCCCCAGTGGTCGTGCAGCCATTTCACGTCTGCATAAGCCTGGCCTACCAGCAGAGCGACGTTCTCTTCTTTGGACATCATGTCCTTGGTGGTCGGATTGCCATAGTTGACCTCGTCGAGCATCCCCTCGCAGGAACTCAGCGCAAGGATGGTGACTATGCAAGCAAATATTATCTTTTTCATATCCGTCATATTTTAGTTGAGACTGATGTTTACACCCACGAGGAAAGTCGCGACGGTGGGATAGAAGGAGCACCAGTCGATGCCGGCATCCCATACTCCGGTCGTGTTGACCTCGGGATCCTGGCCACTGTACTTGGTGATGGTGAGAAGGTTCTGGCCGGTAGCGTAGATGCGTGCCGAACGGATGAACTTGTTGTCCTTCAGATTGAAAGTGTATCCAATGGTGAAGTTGTCGAGTTTCACATAGGAGCCATCCTCCAGATAGTAGCTGGAGAAATGGGCCTTGTCGGAGAGGACGGTCTTGGCACCGTCGATATCCTTCATAAATACGTTGAAGGTCTGGGAATCCTGAGGACCATAGGCCCAGCGGGTAAGGTTCAGTATCTTGTTGCCATAGACTCCGCGGAAGAAGACGGCGGCATCCCAGTTCTTGTAGCGCAGGGAATTGTTCCATCCGAAAGTAAGCAGAGGCTGGGCGTTCCCGATGACCTGGCGGTGGCCTTCGGTGGCATTGGCGCCGGACACCACGCCTCCCTCGGGAGTGTTGAACATCCAGGTTCCGTCGGACTTGAATCCGGCGAAATCAAGGCCGTAGAAAGCACCTACGGGCTCTCCTTCGATGAGGATCTGGGTGTTGGTGTTCATTATACCGTTCTCGCCGACTCCACCGGAAGTGGTTTCCTTATAGTTGAACCCCTTCGAGGGATCGGAGAGCTTGGTGATGTAGTTGCGGTTGAAGGAGATGGTAGGAGTGGTGGTCCAGCTGAAATCGCTCTTCTTGATGGCGACATAGCTCAGCGAAAGCTCGGCTCCGTAGCTGTCCATCTGGCCTGCGTTGGCGAGCAGGGTGTGGAACTGATAGGGAGGAGTAGGAACCTCGTAATCCCAGAGCAGGTCGGCAGTGTGGCGGTAATAGACATCCAAGCTACCGTAGATACGGTTGTCGAGCAGGCTGTAGTCCACGCCGAGGTTGTACTCGTATTTCTTCTCCCACTTGAGGTCGGGATTGACGTTCTGGGCGACTGCGTAGGTATAGACATACTGCCCGTTGTACCAGAAGGTACCGCCGTTGGAGAGCATCTCGATGGAACGGAGGTCGCTGGCCAGGTTGTTACCGGTGACACCGAAACCTGCACGAAGCTTGAGGTCGTTCACCCAGCTGACGTTCTTCATGAAATCTTCTCCGCTGACGCGCCATCCTGCGCTGAGGGCAGGGAAATATCCCCATTTATGGTTGGCTCCGAAGCGGGAAGAACCTTCGCGGCGTACCGAGGCTGAAAGCAGGTACTTGTCCTTGTAGTTGTAGTTGGCACGGAAGAAGAAAGCTGCCAGGGTGTTGGAGTTCCTGTACGAACTGACGTTCAGGTACTGCTTGGTGGCGTCGCCGTTGCCGATCTGGTAGTACTTGGCATCGTCGGTAGGGAATCCCTTGTTGGACATATCCGCACCGTCATAGAGGAAGTTCTGCCAGGAGAAACCTCCCACGAGCGCCAGGCTGTGACCGTTGAAATTGCGGACATAGTCGGCGGTGATTTCGAGCAGGCGGCTGTAGCTGAAGTTGTTGCCGCGGGCCGCGGTGCCGGAATCGGAGAGATTGGTGTTTACGCCGTGATTGTAGGAGTAGTTGCGGTTGTCGCCCTCTTCCACTGCGCCGAAAGCATTGATCTTGAGGCCTTCCACCGGTTTGATGTTAAGCGTAGCTTTGACGCTGCCGCGGAAATAGTTGCCGTCGCCGTAGGATTCCTTGCGGTTCATATTCTCCACGGGATTGACGGCACCGGTCTCGGTAGGGAAATAATATCCGCTGTCGGTGGTGGCGTCGTAGATGGGATAGGTGGGGTTGAGAAGTGCTGCGTACTTGAAATCTCCGCAGAAGTAATCATTGCGATAATGCATATAGGAGAGATCGTACTGCAGGTCCAGCCATCCGTCGAGAGCCTTCTGGCCGGCGGCGAGCTTGGCGATGAATTCGTTGCGGTTGGTGTTCCTGGCAATGCCCTCCGCGTTCTTGTAGTTGACGGACGCACGGTAGTTGAACTTGCGGGAAGAGCCGACGATGGCGACGTTGTGATTGTGTGCCATTGCCGCACCGCGGGTAATCTCGCCGAGCCAGTCGGTGTTGTAGGTGCTGCCGTCGGGGGCGGTGTAAAGAGAAGGCTTCACCATTCCGTTGCTGAGTTCCGCAAGCTTGCGATACTCCGCGGGGCTGGCCATTCCCATATCCCCGTTCTTGACGGAGAGGGAAGCATATCCGGAATACTCTACGTGGGTATCGGCCACATCTTCGAAGTTCTCTCCGCGCTTGGTGGTGATGATGATGACGCCGTTGGTACCGCGGGTTCCGTAGATAGCGGCCGCAGAACCGTCCTTGAGCACGTCCATCGAAGCGATTTCGTCGCTGGAGATATTGTCGATGTTGCTGACCGGGACACCATCCACGATATAGAGAGGCGAAGTTCCCGCACCCTTGTCGAGGGTGGAGAAACCGCGGATCTGGATGTTATAGCCGGTCTGGGTAGGATCGGAAGTGGTCTTGATGATGTTCAGGCCGGCCACCTTGCCCTGGAGGAGACCCATAGGGTTGGTCTTTACGCCGGCATTGAAATCTTCGCTCTTGATGGAAGCCACGCTACCGGTGACCTCCTTCTTCTTCTGGGAGCCATAACCGATGACCACGACTTCCTCGAGGAAGGTCGTATCCTCGGAAAGATTGATGATAGCGGGGACCTCGGATGCCTTGAAAGTAAGGGTGGTATAACCGATGCAACTTACTTCCACCATGGCATCGGGGCCGGAGGCCGTAAACTGGAAATCACCGTCCAGGCCGGTGGAAACACCGGTGGAGGTTCCTTTCTCGAGAACGGTCGCTCCGTACACGGGACCGAGAGGATCCACCACGACACCCTTGACCTGGTAGCCCTGGGCATTGAGCTTCGTGCCCACCAGGGAGAGAATCGTGATTGCGATAAGAGAGATAATTCTTTTCATATCAGTCAATATGTTTTATATCAATGATTTGCACAAAGATAGCACCTATTGCCAAAAATGCTCCGGCCGCCACCAGCATCATAGCCTGGTTGCCGCCGAGGAGCCTCAGCACGAATCCGCCCGTTGCCGCGGCAATAATCTGCGGCAGGCAGATGGTGCAGTTGAAGAGCCCGAGATAGCTGCCCATGTGGGGATTGCCCTCGAGAGAGTTGGTAAGAAGGGTGAAAGGCAGAGCCAGCATCGCCGCCCACGCGGCGCCGATGAGGAAGTATGCCCCGCAGGCCAGGAACTTGTCGTGGATGAAGAACAGGCTGACGAATCCCACGGCTCCGATCAAAAGGCTCACGACATATGCGAGCTTCAGGTTTTGAAACCTGGGAAGGATGGTGGCCCAGAGTATGGAACCGGCGGCCTGGACCGCGAACGCCACGCCCACCCAGTTGCCTGCGTCCTGATATGCCTTGGAGGCGGTGTCGGTGACAGCTCCCCAGCAATTGAACGCGAGGGTGCCGTTGGAGTAGGTCCACATATAAAGGAAGGCGGCCCAGCAGAAGAACTGCACAAGACCCACGGTCCAGAAAGTGCGGGGGGCCTTGACCAGCAGATGCAGGAGGCCGGTTTTATCGCCACTGGCTGTCTGGGTCTCTGAAGGAGGCATCTCCTTAACCTTTACAAAGGTATAGAGCACGCAGACGATGAGGATGGCGGCGCCGACATAGAAGGAGGTTATGACCGAATCAGGAATCACCCCCTCGGGAGCCTCGTTCGCTATCCCTATCCAAGTAAAAAAGATGGGGAGCAGGTATCCCACCAGGCTGCCCGCGTTGCACAGGAAGCTCTGGATGGAGTAGGCCTTGGCCTTCTGCTCCTCATTCACTATATCTCCCACCATCATCTTGAAGGGCTGCATCGCCACGTTGATGCTGGTGTCCAGGAATATCAGGCTGAAAAGCCCGAACCACATTGCTGAATTGAGCCCCAGGAACACGTAGGCCGTGCTGAGGTTCAGACTGCCGGCGTTGGGAAGCAAGAGCATCACCAGCACCGCCACTATGGCACCTACCAGGAGGTAGGGCTTGCGCCTTCCGAGCCTGCACCAAGTGCGGTCGGACCATTTGCCGATGAAGGGCTGGACTATCATGCCCATCAGCGGCGGAAGTATCCAGAAGAAGCTTAGCTGGTGCGGATCTGCACCGAGCGTCGCGAATATGCGGCTGATGTTCGCACTCTGCAGGGCATAAGCGATTTGCACCCCGAAGAATCCGAAGCTCAGATTCCACATCTGTGAAAAACTCAAATTTGTTTTATTAACCATCGGAAACGGCTAGTTCAGTGTTATTAAGCGGACGAATCTAGGAGTTTTTCTTTATATATTTTTGGCGTTTCCGATGAATAGATGTTTTTTTGGGACGAAGCGTTGCTTTGAAGGGATGAATGGAACGCGAATTTTTCGTATATTGCGCTTGTTATGACCAAACTAAGAACCAGCTCGCTGATACATATTTTCGCCCTCCTGCATTTTGGTACGGCCGTTTTATGCAAATCCGTGGGGATGTCCGACACCCTGCTGCTCACCCTTCTCACGATGACGCTCTCCGTGCTCATCTGCCTGCGCGAGCGCCTTACCCTGGAGTTCACCGCCGCCGCGATAGTGCTGGTGAACATCGTGGGATATTTCGCCGGCGTGGGCCTCGCCTGGGTGTTCAATCTATTCACCACGAGTTCCATACTCCAGTCCGGGCTGGCCACCCTGCTGACCACCGAATTCATAGGCTGGGGGTTGCTGTTCGCCGCACGCTCCAGGCTCGGTTCGCTGGGGAAAGACAGCAATGCAATAGTCCAGGACAAACAGCTCGCGATACTGGTCATCGCCATCGCCATAGTCTATATCGTCCGCGTCCTGCTGGACCTCTACTCCTCCGGCGAGGGTTCGAGGGATGAGATCCTGGGCAATTCCCTGGCCCTGCTGATATTCGTCGCAGACGTGGTGTTCATCAGCCGCAGCGTTTCCGCCGCCCTCGAAGAGGAAAGGGAGAAGGGGGACAAGGCCCGCTTGCGCTATACCCAGCTCAAGCATCACGTGAACGAGCTGCAAACAGCCGTGGAGCACTACCGCCGCACCGGCAACGATGAAGGCCTGGACCATCTGCTCAAGGCGGCGCCCGGCCAGGAATCCTACAAGGAGCGCTTCCTGGTGAGGGTCGGGGACAAGATCATCCCCGTACAGACCGTGGACATAGTCTGCTTCGTATCCATGAACAAGGGCTCATATCTGATATGCTTCGACGGCGCGCGCTATGCGGTGAATCCTTCGCTGGACGAGGTGTCCGAAGCCTTGGATCCGTCGCAGTTCTTCCGCGTGTCGCGAAGCGCCATCGTGGCCAAGAAGGCGGTCGTCAGCGCGGACCGTCAGCCCAATGGAAAACTGAATCTGGAGATTTCCCTGCCGGTTCCCGGGCAGGAAGAAGGCGCCGGGCTGGAAGTCAGCCGGGCCCGCGTGGATGCATTCCTGGAGTGGCTCGAGGCCTAGGCCTTGGCTGCTGAAGCGGGAGTGCGTTTCCTGTAGGAATAAATGAGAATGGCAATACCGGCGAGCACGAATGGTATGCTGAGCCACTGCCCCATGTCGAGGGTCATCGAGGTCTCGAACTCTACCTGGGGCTCCTTGATGAATTCTATGATGAAGCGCATTCCGAAGCATCCTACGAGGAAGGCCCCGAAGAAGAATCCCCTGAAAGTGCGGTCGAGCTTATTCCTGTAACGTGCTACCAGATAGAGGCCTAGGATGAGGTAGGACAGGGCTTCGTAGAGCTGGGTGGGATGCTTGGGCGCGACTTCCCCGTTTCTTTCGAAAATGAAACCCCAAGGGAGTGATGTTACATTTCCGTAAATCTCGGAATTCATCAGGTTGCCGAGTCGGATGAAGCATCCTGCGAAGGCTACAGCTATACAGAGATGGTCCATTATCCACAGGAAGTCGAAGTTGTATTTCTTGCCGTAACGCACGGAGAACCACCACATTCCGAGCAGCAGGGCCACTGCTCCGCCGTGGCTGGCGAGGCCGCCCTTCCAAGGCATGAATATCTCCCAGAACCCGGCCCAGGATCCGAAGTAATAATCGGGTTGATAGAACAGCACGTGCCCGAGACGCGCTCCAACTATGGTGCAGATAAGCAGGGTGTAGAGCAGGGGGTCGAGCATCGTTTCGGATATGGATTCCTTGCGGCAGAACCAGCGGAACAAGTACCAGCCGAGAATGAATCCGGAAATAAAAAGCAAGCCGTACCAGCGGACCTGGAGGGCGCCAAGATTCAGCATCACGGGATCGACGTTCCAATGTATAGATAGCAGGTTCATATCCAATGTTTTTAGATCATCGGCAAATATATAGAATATCCGGGACAATCCACTTGTATAATTAAAAAAAATGTGTACCTTTGCAATCCTTTCGAGGGTTTAGCTCAGTTGGTTCAGAGCGCTTGCTTGACAGGCAAGAGGTCACTGGTTCAAATCCAGTAATCCTCACACCAAGCGCCGCACGGTTTTCCGCGCGGCGCTTTTTTGTGCGCAGCGCGCGTGGCCGGGGTGCTGGGCGAGGCGGGAGAAAACGAAGGAGCCGGTCAAATCCTCTGTGTTGACCGGCTCCAAAGCTTTAACTGTAAACTAAATCAGAGTTCATCATAGTCGTAGTAGGTAAAGCTTATTCTTCGTAAGAATAGTAAATCGTTATGCCTGAAAGGACGTTGCGGCTATTCGTGTTGCCATGCTGCATGTCCAGACGGACGCTGGTGGTGGCAGTTCCGGTCCAGGTAACCGTGTTGCCACTCGTGGAAAGGCTACCAACCGATGCCGTGGCAGTCTGGCTATATCGATAGAAGGTATACACGATGGACGTGATGGTAAAGTTGCTGTAACCATTAGGAACTCCAACGGTAATAGATCCATTGGTGTTGGTAGAGCCAACATAAAGTCCGCGGCTATTGTAAACACTTGTCCTGTAGAAAGTAACAGGTACGATACCGATATTGACAGTACGAGTATTACCAGAAACTGAATTATACGAATTCAAGAATGTAGTCGAGGTCATAGTCGCCGAGGCAGAACCATTGACGACCGATATTATATTACCGGACAGGGAGTTGTACGCATACAAATCCGGATTGCTGGTGATGTTCTCGGTGGAGAGTTCGACTTTGCAGGGGCCGCTGTCGCCGATGGCTACCAGCTGCATGGAGCCGTAGGGGGTGGTGGAGTTGTTGATGGTCTCGGCGTTGGCTCCGACGTGATAGAGGTACAGGTCGTCGTGGCCGTCGATGGCCTGGAGGCGGGAGGTCTTGTTGTGACCGTCGCCGTCGATGGCGGGCTCGAGGCCGGTGAGCTTGACCTGGACGCTGTAGGGCAGCACCAGATTGTTGTTCGACAGGCTGGCTTCCAGGGCGTTGTCGGGATCCCACCACACCGATGTTGCGGCGCCGATGTGCTCGTAGTCCATACGGAAGTTGAAGGTCACTTCCTGATCCTTGACTATGTTGCCGCTGAAGTTAAGGTTGCTGAACTTCCTCTGGTGGAAGTTGCGGAATTCGTCGTCCGCGCCGGAATCGTTGAAGTATTCGTTGCGTACATACACCGTCGATGCGTTGTCGGCAAGGGTGGTCTTGAAATGGCAGTCGAAGTACTTCCAGTTGATGGCTCCTATCTTCATAATAGGAAGCGCCGTGTACTGCTCCAGGGTCAGACTCTTCACGAAGTGGTAGGCAGGGCCTTGATAGCCGGGGATGATGGACACGCCGGATGCAACCGGGAGGACATCGCCGTCCGGGGTAAGGCTGTGAGCGGAAGGCTCGAGGCTGAACTGCAGAGGGAATACGGAACGGGGAAGGTCATCGGGGATGTAAAGACGCACGACTTCCTTCTCGCCGCTGGCGTAGTTCACATATTTGTCAAGGCATTCTACCCTCAGCGTCTTTCGGGGCGAGAGTTTAACGAGGACGTCACGGTAGATGGATGTGCCGGAGTCCGGATTGGTTCCCAGTACCCTGATAGCCACGTTCCTGGATTCGGTGAAGTACCCATCGGAGTCCACTACGCCGTCGGAAACCGTAGTGTAGATGATGCGGCTCCATTTATCGACGGTCTCGTCGGCAGCTTCGGCAGAAGTAGCCACGCGCCAGGCGTTGTTCTCGTGCACGTAGAGGACTGCGTGGCCGCCGGACTTGTCGATTTCGGCGGAGAAAGCACCTCCGGAAAGCGCAAGGGCACTCAGCTCCACATCCGCAGCATTGCTGGGATCGAGTTCCTGGAAGGTACCGTGCTCCTCGTCCTTAAGGCCTATCTTGATGCTCACCAGGTCATTGTCGGTGAGCTTGGTGGCACTCGTAGGGATGTAGCGGAACATCACGTCGTAGGTGCCGGGCTTCACATAGAGTTTCTCGGTATAGGACGTACCAATGCTGGCCGTACCATCGGAAATCTCGGTGACGTACTGGGTGGAGATATCTCCCGACACGCTGGCGGAGCTTGCACCGGCAGCTGCGCCGATGCTGGTTTCGCCGGATCCGAGCTCGATGCCGAGCAGCTTCACCGTGTAGGTGTTGTTGCGCAGCAGAGGCAGATACTCGGTATTGTCGTCAACGATGTCGAGCGCATAGTATTTAGGCAGAGGATTGCCTTCGCCATCGACCTCTCCCTCCTTCAACGCGTATATGATGATACGGGTGGCAGGCTGCTGCTTGGTGGGAGTCGAACGCTCATACACGAACAAAGGAGCGTTGGAAGTGGCGTTGGAATCCCAGGTCAGCATCTCCTCCAGGGTCGGCACGGTGGCATCCTTGGAAGGATTGTTGGGGTCAGGATAGCTTCCGAACGCGAGGTCCGTGGGGCTGTATCCCTTATAATTGTACGGAGGATCGGCCAGGGTAGGATCACCCTCGTTCTCCGCGATAAGGGGAACGTTCTGATAGTTGATGAAGAAACTCTCGTAGTAAACCTGCACGTTCTCGTCGTCGAGGTTGGGATTCTCGTAATAGGATCCGTCCACGTGGGAAGTGTAGGGTGCGGACAGGATGGGCGCGACGCAGCCCTCTGCAGGAGCGTTCACCAGGCCGTACTTGTAGATAGTTACGTCATTGGCGAGGTTCCTGAGGTAGATGCGCGCGAAGTTGCGCACCAGAGGGATGGGATCGGGGAACTGGGCAAGGGTCTCGACGGTAGCCACGGGATTGCCTTCCTGGTCGGTGACATACTCCTCGGTGACGCCATCGTCGCCCAGCTGCGTCCTGGCCTTGACGCCCTGGGGAAGTATGACCTTCTGCCAGTAGGCATCGTTGTAGCTGTCGGTAATCTGCGAACGCAGTTTGGACATCACCACGTCCTCGAGGTTATCGTTGCTGGATCCGGAAATAGGAGGATTGTTCTTGAACTTCTCGGGGCAGTTGGCAACGAAATGCAGACGCAGACGGCTGGTGCTTATGGTAAGGTTGACCTTTACGGTATAGATGGTGGCGGAAGTGCCGTCGTAGTTGGCTTCGGTAGCCGACTGTATGGTGGCGGGCACCCATTCGTTGAAGAATCCGTTGCCGCCGAACACTGCCACATACATATTGTCTATCTCCGGCACCTGGCCCATGGCCTTGGTGGAAAGGCCGGAACCGGGCACGGCGACTTTGAACGAAATCGCCACCTTGTCCTTGGGCCCGGAAGGCTGGGGTTCGAAGGTCTGCCGCTCGTAATCCACACAAGAGGAGAACAGGGCTATAACCGAAAATAATATGGTAATTACTCTTTTCATCTCTTTAATTGCTGATTACTACTGAAGAACGGAGCTGGTCGCCCCAGACAAAGGTACCACGCCGGTTCTCGGGAAGGCGTGAATGTGAGGAAATGCCCCAATACCAGTCATCATAGACACATCGGACATATCTGGCCGTGGACGAAGTCGTATTGTTGGTATAGACAGGCGTCCTGTTCTTCTGGACGGTGACATAACCGCTGTTGCACCAATAGTCGGTGGTTCCGTTTTCGTCACCGAGCAGCAGAGGGATCTTGCCGTTGGAGTTGAGCTGGGCTATGTATTCGATTTCGGCCATCGTAGGCAGGCGCCAGCGGCCGGCGGGATAACCATCCTCCTGATAAGATGCGCAGCGGCGGTGGGCATTCTCGAACAGCATAGGAACGGTAGAACCGTGGGAGGATGCGATACGTATCTTCGGGGCGATCATCTTGTTGAAGGTGGTATCACGGCCCGAAGGATAGTAATAAGTCAGTCCCCGGGTATTGCCATCCCAATCCTTGAGGGTCAGCACGTGGTTGCTCCAGGCAGCCTCGGCCGTGCCGTTGATATTGTCTACCTCCAGGGACCTCGGGTCTCCCAGCATATAGCGCCCGATATTGCCGGTATTAGGGAGTACGGAGGTTTCGATGACATACATACTCAGGTTCTGGTTGGAGGAATTGCTTACACCGCTGGGGCTGGACCCAAGGAAATAAGTCCATCTGCCTTCCATCGCATTCTGGCCGGATGTCCAGCTGCCGTCGATAGGATCGGAATATGTCGTAGTCCACCAACCGGAAGTAGTATAGTTGTTCCCAGCATTCTGCGACCCGTTCACGAAGGCGTTGCCATAGGTTCCGCCGCCGTTGGTCTCAGGCTTGATGATGATGGACGGCCTCTGCTCCACGGTGACGTCGGAATAGTAGTCGTTCTGCGAGCTGATATGGCGGACGCGGAAGCGCACGGTGTAAGGCGCCACGTCGTAGGCGACTCCGGATAGGTCTCGGTTAAGGGTGTGATGCACGATGATGGCATCGCGCCCGTCCGCCTTTATGGACCAGCCGTAGGTGCCGGAGGGATCGTTCCCGAAGGTGAAGGTCGTGCTCTGGGCGGAAACCGTAGTCTGGGAATAGTCCGGATGCACGGCGGTAATGGTGCTGGATCCATTGCAGGTGGTGAAAGGATTGTAGATACGGGGAGTGCGCCCTACGTAGTTGGCATCCACCATATGGCTGTCCTTGTATGCATTGCTGCTCACGCTGAATCCAACCACCTCGACATCGTGGCTGGAGGTGATGGGGATGCGGATCTCATCTTCATTGTAGAGCACGTACTCCGTGGTAGGCACGCTGAGGTAGCGGGCCGCGATGATCTGGGCGGGGATGACGGTGACGTCGCCCTGCTGCTGCTCGGAGGTATCTTCCGAACCCGACCAGTCGCAGACGCAGTAATGGACCTCGATCATAGGAGGCACGGGCTCCTCGCTGCCGAGGATCTGCACGTCTATGTAGATCTTGTACCAGTTGTTGCGTTCGAGCTGGGAAATCGCGAAAGGTATCTTATAGTAGTACTGCTTGGTACGGGTACCGTTGTTCCAAGGGATGATGAGCTTGAGGTAGGGTTCGGTGACCACGCCCGCATCCCAGGTAACAGGATAGGAATAGAAGGGATCGTTGTTTTCGGGCACGAACACGTGGTCGTTCTCTATGACTCCTCCCCTGTCGTGCTGGATTATCTCATCCGTCTGCACCAGAGGATAGGGAGAGTATTCGTAGAGATATTTGTCGTCCGTCGAGGCGTCGTACTGGGCGCTCACGGCCTTGACCTCGTCAACTGGCACGGAGATGGGTTCGGCACCCAGCTTGGCCTTGCGCATCGAGTACACCATATAGACGGACATGGCGTTGGTGATAGGGGTCCAGTTGGTGCTGCCGTCAGCAGTGCTGGAGGCCACGGTCAAGGCGAAGGTTACCTTGGCTGCTATCCTGCGTATCTTGATGGTCCCGGTGGCGGGGGTGCTGCCCAAGGCGTTGCGCAGGGTGAGCTGCGTGCCGCCGGTCATCACGAAGTAATCCTGGTTGCCGGTCGACCAGTGGGCAGTGTCCAGGTCGAGGGCGCGAAGATCCCCGAGGGTAACTTCGCTGAACTGGGACGCATTGAGCTTGGAAGGATAGTTTCCGTCGAAGTTGGCCACGACATAGACATAGCACTTCTTGCCCTGGTCCTGTCCGCCGAATATTTCCTTTACCTCGCCGAAGGTGGTGGGGATGCTGACATATGTATCCTGCACGGTGGCGTTCAGCTTGAACTTGCGCACGGGGGCAGCGTCGGAGCTGTCGCGGAAGAAGAAGATGTCCACCTGGCTGTTCTGGATCAGGTTTTCGTTCCTGGCAGCCTCTCCTTCCCGAAGGGATTCGGCCTTGGTGTCATCGCCGAAGGCAAGTTTCAGCACGATTCCATCCTGAGGGGGTGTCACAGACACGAAACGGCCGGTCTCCTTCTCGCAGGATACTGTGAGAAGGGCTGCAGCCGCAAGGATTCCGAGTAAATATCTTTTCATAATCGTGCTCTCCTAAGGTTCGCGGACAAGTTTCCAGTCTTTACGGTTGAACTCCGAGTTGGCGTCGTGCCAATCGTTGCCCATATAGATGGAGACATTGAAATGGACCGTCTGTGTCACGGCAGGCACAAGCGTGGAAGCCGTCACCTTGAACTCCACCTTGCCGCCGGAAAGGATCATATCCTTGGTTATGATGCCGGAAGAAGGTTCGAGCTCGAAGTATTTGGCAGCTTCAGCAGGATACAGGGTAACGCTCCATTTTCCATTGTGGGGCGATGCGATGTAGAAGGATCCCGTTATCTCTTCCTGGCTGTTGTGCATCCTTACGGTACGGGTGCTTCCGTTACCCTCGGTACCGTCGCCGGAATAGAGCCAGAGCACTCCGTCGTGGTTGTCGCCGCTGAGGGCGGAGATGGTCTGGTCGGAATAGTCGAGGTCGAAGGAGGAATAGTACCAGGGAAGGACGGTGACATAGAGGTCGAGCGAGCCGTTCTTGAACTGGAGGGTGAGGCTGTATGCCTTGCCGGCTTCCAGACCGGTGATGTTGGAACCTTCGATCTTTACGTCGCGGAGGTTGATGATGGACTCGTGCTCGACATAGACGTCGTCTATCTTGTCGTTCTCCAGATAGTAGTTTACCACCAGGCGGGCATCTTCGATTTCGGACTGGGTCTGGGGCCACAGTATGCGGTATCCGTCCCAGAGATTGAATGCGGGATCGTTCTTTGCCAGGGTGGCCTGGCTGAAAGCCGGAATGAAATTGCTTGCGGCCTGCGAGGTATATGTGACGGCGCCGGTCTCGAAATTGATGTCGGCGGCCTTGGTGTTGCGAAGATATTCGCTCCTCACGGAATTGACCATCACGGTATTGTCGGATACGTTCTGTATGGCAATCTTGACAGCGGTGAAGAGATGCCTGAAACGCAGGGGAACCGTGGCAGTGTAGTTGGGATCGCCCGCGCTGCGGGTCATTGCCGGGGCGTAGAGGAAGTCGAACTGGTCCCCGGAAGCGGTGAGGGTAGTGGCGGGGACGGACAGAGTCTGGGTAGTGGTGTTGAAAGAGGGTTGGCCGGTGCCGAAGAAGGATTCGGCATTGAGCCCGGTCTGGCCGGCATCGTCCAGCAGCCATCCGAAGAAAGTGTGCGAACCCGTACGGGTCCAGCGGTAGGAGTTGCCGGATTCGTAGGTCCAGGCACCGGCGCCGCCGGGATAGTCGATGACATCCGAAAAATAAAGGGCCTTCTCGGTGGTCTCGTACGTCTTCTCGACGCCGTTGACCATTATGGTACCGCTGAAGTTGCTCAAGTAGTCGTATACCTGGAGCCGGGTGCCGTCGGCGTCGATGCCGTTGGCGCCCAGGAGGGCCTTGGTGACTCCTCCGGAACTGATGGAGATGGTTTCGGAGAGCCTTTCGTCCACCCGGGAATGCTTGCTGCAAGCCGTGAAGGCAAGCAGCACGGCCAGGGCAAACAGGTATCTGTACGAATGTCTCATTTCAACTGTTTTATCTGGGAGCCCGGAAAGGTATCACCCTCGCCGGGCCAAAGTATTTCATCTGTAAATATACACAAACACTACGATTTACAAACCAATAGATGTCTCAATATTGATATTCTGCCAATCGTCGACTGCCGGATCGAAGGTGATCACGACCGGATCCGGGCCGGTACTTGCGCCTCCCTCGCCGCCGCTGCGGCTGGGGCTGAGGACTATGTTGTAAACCACATTGTGGTTGATTCCCCAGCGGTTCAGGGAAGGCGATGCAAGGTCTGCTTCAAGCTCTACTCCCCTCTCGACTATGAAAGGCTCGGAGCCGTAACCGTTGCCGGTATCGCGATATGTGCTGATCGTGAACTTGAGCACCGCACGTACGCCGCCTATCATCTGCGGAAGCACCAGCGCGCTGCCGATGACCTGAGGCGTAAGGTCGGAGAAAACGCCAAGCGACGAGCAGTCGAACGCGAGGTCTCCGGTGGAGCCGTCGGTAGTCCAGACATTTGCGGAAGGCTTCTGCCAGACTCCGTCCGAGAGGCTCAGCTGCAAGTCCCCCTTGCCGTGGAGTCCCTTCAGCTCGAAACTGTCGAGCCGGACTTCCCATCTGGTCTTGTCGGAAGTGCCGCCGGTCTTCTCGACGTACGCCAGGCGCAAGACGAAATTCACCTGCGCGAGAGCGTGACGGAAGATGATGGGCACTCCGTTCGACGGGGCGCTGAAGCTGTCCGAAAGGCCGGTGACCTTGTCGGCGTACAGAAGGTCGACATCCGGATTGGCATAGACGTCGTAGGCGGAGTAACGTATGCTGTTCTCCTGGACTACCGGACCACCCTGCGCAAGGTATGGCGAGTAGCAGATGAAGTCCAGGCTGCCCGTGCGGGGCCAGTAGTAGTTGACTCCTGATGGCATCCAGCGGTCGGTTTCCGCGTTGTATGTCACCTTCTGATTGGACATGAATACAGTATCTTTGGCAGGATTCGGATCCTTGTACCAGGCATAGGCTCCGAAGGGCACGTCGGAGTATCTTTCCTTGTAGGGTTCCGCTTTGACCATGGAGCGGAACCTGGCTACGCGGAAAGATATCTTATTGCCGGGAGCAGACTCCGTCTTGGCACATCCCGGGAGGAGTGCCAGCACGGCTGCCGCAATCATTATGAACCTGCCGTATTTCATCTACGCTGAACTAGAGCTGGATACTTGCGTCGGTATTGACCACGGTCCAGTCGGCCACTGCGGGATCGAAGGTAATCTTCACATCCTCAGGATCGTCATCGTGTCCGTTAGGATCTGCCTTGGCAGTAGGCTTGAAGTTGATGGTGTAGATGATATTCTGGTTCATCTGCCAGGCCTTCAGGCTGGAGATGCCGGAAATGTCGACGGTCTTCTCGAAGTTCTCCTCGATGGTACGGCCGTTGGAGAGGGTGGTCTTGATGTGGGCCACGATCTTCACCTTCTGTGCGCCGGCGGCAAGCACCTGAGGCATCACGAAGCCGGCAGCAGGAGTGAGGTCCTTGGCTTCGGTCGTGAGCTTGACACCATCAGGATAGACGGTGGCGTCAACGAGCTCCTGGGCGGCAGTGATGGAAGCAGGGTCGGAAACGGTCCACACGTTGTAATCGGTGGTTCCGACGGTGGTGACGGGCTTGTTCCAGGTCTTTCCATCGGCATTCAGCGCCAGGGCGCAGGATCCCTTGGTATAGAGGCTGTCGATCTTGAAGCTGGTGATGGTGACCTCCCACTTGGTGGTGGTGTTGGTAGCAGCATCCTTCCACTCGGTGAAGTTGGCCTTTACCTTGAAGCTGAGCTTGGCAAGAGCGTGATGGAAGAGGGTGGGAACGCCGGAGAAACCGGAATCGTTCACATCGTCGTCGGTAATCTCGTTCTTGTTCTCGGAGCATTTCACCTTGTCGGCGTACATAAGGTCATCGGTACCGACGGTCACATCAGTATAGGTGATGCTGTTGGCGGTGATGACGGGCAGAGAGCCGGCGGCATCGCTGGTACCGGCGAAAGGAGAATAGGAAATGAACTCCACGTAACCGGTCTTGGGCCAGTAGAAGGTGTGGTCGGCGGTGGTCCATACGGAACCATTGTAGGCCACTTTTTCATTCACCATGAACTCGGCGTTGGTGCTGCCGGATGCTGCGGTGAACCAAGCATAGGTACCGAAGGGGACGGCGGTGTCATAGGCACTGCCGGATGCCTTGGTCTGGACATACTTTGCCACATTGAAGTTGATCTCGTTCTTTTCGCCGAGAGTCTCAACTTTCGAGCAGGCTGCGCAAGCTACTATAGCTGCGGCTACCAGGATGATGTATTTTTTCATTGTATGATAAGTTTCTATGCGTTATTATTCGACAGTGTAAACGGGTTCGTCGGTTTCGGGTGCCCAGGTTTCGACTGCAGGATCGAAGAGGACGACCTTGTTAGGCCTGATGATCACGTGATAGGTGTAGATGGTGTTCATTGCCCAGGCGCTGATGCTGGGGGCGAACTCGGTAAGTTTCACATTGCTTACGGTGACATTCTCCTGGATGGGAGTGCCTCCGTCATAGCTGTAAGCGAGCTTGTAGCTCATCGAGAAGGTGACATTGTCGCCAAGGGTGTGAGGGATCACAGCGCTTTCGGCGATGAGTTTGGCGGGAGCGCCGGTATCGGTACCGTCGTTCCTGTTCTCTTCGTCGGATTTCTTACCTGCGACTGCGGTAAGGGTGATGGCGTCGTCGATCTCGTAGTTCTCGGGGCTGGCCACATTTGCGCCGGTTCCGGTTACATTATTGACGGTAGTGTAGCTTGCAAGGCTTCCCCAGGCATCGGAGCCGGCGTGAGCGGCGGTGCCGGTAGAGCCGGGATCGGTGAAGTTCAGGGTGATGCTACCCTGCTGAGGGACATTGATGGAAGCGGAGGTGATGGACACGGTCCACTTGTCTTTGTCGGATGCGGTCATTCCGGTCTTGGCATCGAAGATGACATCGAACTTGACCTTGGCGAGGATGTGGCGGAAGAGGGTGGGAACACCTTCGGTAACCCCGTTCTGGCCATAAGGGTTGGCGGAGGTGGCATTCTGGCTGTAGCGGTATGCAGCGTCTGCCACGAGGATGTTGGAACCGGTGCCTACGGTAACATTGTTATAAGTGAGGGAACCCTCAGCCTTTGCCGTAGGAGCGGGAAGGCCGGCATAGGAGAAGAAGTTGATGTAGCCGGTCTTGGGCCAATAGTAATTACGGCCGAAAGGAGCCCAGTAAGTAGGGGCGGATGCCGTGTTGGAATCATTGTCGGAAAGGACGATCTGATCGACCATGAAAGCCTGGGCGGCATAACCTTCCGCGTGGAACCAGGCGTTGGTCTTGAAGTGGGTGATGGTGGTGTCGTTGACCTTCTCGTCGAGGAGGCTGTTGTAGGCGTCGGCCTTGGTCTGGCCGGCATACTTCACGACATTGAACCCTATGAGGGTGTCGGGGGTCTGGTTGATGGTCTCAACCTTTGAGCAGGCTGCGCTGGCTGCCAGGGCGGCTACTGCGATGATGAAATACTTTTTCATAATGTTTTGTGTGTTTGTGTTTTTGTTACTTATTTTTGTTTTTGTAACCCGGGGCAGGGTCAGCCACCCCGAGTCAAAGATCGGATTAGATATTCTGCTCGGTTCCCTCAACCTCGTCCCAAGCCTCTGCGATAGCAGGATCGAAGAGCACTTTGTTCTGGTTAGGAACGATCCTCAGATAGTAGGTGTACTTGGTATTCTGTGCCCAGGCGGTGGTTCCCATATCGTTCAGTTTGATGGACACGGGAATAATCTCGTGATGGGTAGCAGCGTTGCTGGTGTAAGTAGCGGTGATGTCCAGGTCGAAGCTGAGCACTACGCTGGCTCCGATGGTCTGAGGAAGCACGCAGGAGGCAGCGACCAGGTCGGTAGCCTCGGCCTTCTTGACCTTGGTAACGTTGAAGTCGCTGATGGCCACGTCACCGGCGGTTCCGGTTCCGGCCCAGGATCCGGTCCAAGCCTGAGTAGTGTTGGCGGTGCCGGGATCGGCGTTGGTAAGGCTGAGGGTACCAGCTGCGTAGATAGGAGTGATCTTGCCGTTCTTGAGGGCTATGGTCCAGGTAGCGGTTCCGTCGGTAGGATTGCTTCCGCTGAGGGTCAGGCCTTCGCCGGCAGCCTCGTCATCAGCATAAGCCTTGATGTTGATCTGCGAAAGAGCGTGGTGGAAGAGGGTAGGAACACCTTCGGTGACACCGTCCTTGTGAGGGCCGTCGGTAGGGTTCTGCTGGCTGTAGCGCCAAGCCATATCTGCATAGAGCAGGTTGGAAGTAGCCTGGCCGAGGACTGCGGTATAATTCCAGGTAAGGGTGGCGGTCCACTTGGATGCGGTGTAAGCATAGGTGATGGTAGGATCGCTGGCTGCACCGTTCACGGTTCCGTACCAAGATGCGAAGTTCACGAAGCTGTGGGCAGACTTGGGCCAATAGTAATCGTGGCTCTGAGGTTTCCACAGAGTGTTGGTGCCGTCCCAGACGATGGTCTCGCCGGTAGCACCGAAGAATTCCTGATAGCTGGTACCGTTCACGCTGTAGTCGGCATTGAGGTCAACGCCCTCTGCGTGAAGGAAAGCACGGGTCTTGAAGGACTCGGATTCGTCCTTGAAGGAAACAGAAGCCTTGGTCTGGGCTGCATAGTTGCCAACCTGGAAAGAGATCTTCTTGCCAGGGGTGTTGTCGAAGGTTTCAACTTTCGTGCAGGCTGCGCTGGCTACCAGAGCTGCGACTGCGATGATGAAATACTTTTTCATGGTGTGTGTTTGTTTTTATTGTTTTACTATTATTATTCTATTCAAGCGATATGACGGTCGATGCGTAAGTCCAATCCTCCGATACAGGATCGATGAGTATCTGGGCATATTCCGGATCGATGGTTATCGTGTAAGTAAGCTTCTTGTTCTTCTCCCACACCGACGCTGCAGCTCCGAAGTTCGAGATGCGCAGGTTGCCCGTGCTCGCGGTCTCTTCGATGTAATTCTGGGCATCATAGACCGTACGGATGGTGTAGTCGAAAGATATGTAGGCGGAACCCACATTCTGAGGGATGACACTGTGCCAGGCGAGAAGGTCGGAACCATCCGCGGCAAGGACGGTGTCAAGAGCGGAACCTGCGAGCGTAGTAGTAGTGCCGGAGGTTACCCAGTCGCCGGTCCAGGCGACTGTACTGGGGCCGGAAAGCGGATCAGCATTGCTGAGGGAGATGCTTCCGGTGGTATATATGTTCGATAATCTAAAGTTCCTGACAGTGATGGTCCAGGTGGTACCATCCTTCGAAAGGGTCTTGGGTTTTGCCACGAAACGTATCTGGGCGAGCAGATGATGGAACAGCGTGGGAACTTCGTCCGAAACGTAGCGCCAGGCTTCGTCGGCGATCATGATATTGTCGTCCGCTGCAAGGCTGCGGCTGCTTCCGTCGATGGTCCAGGAGATGGCGGTTTCGGAAATGCCGGCCACATTGTCGGGCTCTCCGTTTTTGTCGTACCAGGATACGAAATCCACATAACTCTCGCTGGACTTGGGCCAATAATAAGGATGGCTGGCCGGTGCCCACTCGGGAACGGTGCTGTCGTAGGATATGGTCTCGCCGGCAGTGCCGAAGAAGTCCTGAACAGCGTCCACGCCGACTCCGTGCAGGAATCCCTTGCTGCGGAACGAAGTGATGTTCTCGGAGTCGAGGGAAACTGCAGCCTTGGTGCCCTGCGAATATTGGCCGACCTGGAAGGAAACCGCCTTTCCGTAGGGGACGGCGGGTTCCGTCTTGGCGCAACCTGCGAGGGCCGCCAGAGTAACGAGGATTATGAGTATATACTTTTTCATTTACAGCGTAATATTGCCTTCTTCGTGTTCCCATTCATCTACCACAGGCTGGAAACCACCGCCATTGTTCACCGGGGGAACATCCGGATTCTGGAGGGTCCAGGTCTCGTCGACGAGCAGCCAATGCCTCTTGATGGCATCTTCGCTCTTGAATATCTCGTCCAGGCTTACTTCCTTCTTCTGGATCTGGCCTGCAGTATCGATCACATTGAATGTTACATAGAGGTTGCTGGCAGCATCTTCGATCTTTCCGAAAGTATTGAAGACTGCGCAGAGCACGTCCTTGTTCTCGCCTTCCAGGTTCACGTCCACGCTCTTGACCAGAGGGAAGCAGACTGCGGTAGAATGCTCGACGGTGCGCAGCCCGAGACCGAAGCGGTTCGAAGGAGAAAGACCGGAGATCACAGCGGATGCCGAGCTGGCATACTTCATTCCCTCCACGTGTATCTGTATATAATAGGAGTCCACGATAGTGCGGGCGATGGTCTTGATGACCACGACGGTGTCGTGAGGAGATATATACAGATTGTTCTCGCGAGCGACCACCAGATGGTCGGGCTCCTCCTTGATCTCTATGGTCGAAAGATCGTGGAAGGTATCGTCATCTGCCTTGGTACCCAGGCCGAGACGCATACGGGTTTCGGCGGAGATATCGTCGGTGTAGGCGATGATGGATTCCAGATTGCCGGTGTCGGAAACCTTGGTCTTGGGCGTATCGAACTCGTTGTACACGAGCAGATCGTAGGAACCATAGCTGATGTTCAGGTTTCCGCTGAGCACCTGGTTGCCTTCGCTGTCGACGGTACGGCCGGAGATGATGCTCTCTCCCAGACGTCCCTTGGTCTGGGGATCATATATCATTACGCGCATCGAGTTGGTGGTAAGATCCGGAACGGGGATGCGCTCGTTATAAATCTCTGTAGTAACGTTCGCGATCGCCTTGATGTTGACCTGGACGCGGATGCTGACGGAGCTCGTAGGATCCACGAGAGGACGGCGCTCGCAGGATGCGAACGTTACCACGAATGCGGCGGCGAGAAGGAATATGCGAAGAAGCTTATTCATACCTCACCTCCTTTTTTAAAGGGATGTTGATAGGGATGACAAGGCTGACCTTTGCTTTGGTAGGGCCGAACCAAGTCAGTTTTCCATCTTTCGAACGGTCACGGTACAGACGGCTGTAGTCGTCGGCCGGATAGTAATGGCGATAATCAGACTGGAGGAAGCCTAATCCGAGGCTCATCTCCAGGTTACCCCACTTCTTGCGGCCGAGAGGCAAGCTGTAACCGGCAGTAATGCCGGCAGACCAGAACTCGCCCTGATAATTGATCTTGCGGTCGTACTGCAAGTCATACTTGCCGGACATCGCATAGATTCCGCCGAAAAGACCGCGGAGCTTATCGGTGCCGTCGACATCCCAAGGTTTAAGCCAGTAGCGGGCCTCAAGACCCATCTCCCACCATTGGAAGCAGTATTTGTTACCGGTCTCCCACCAAGGGAACACGTCTTCCACCATTAAGGAATAACGATCCTTGATAGGAACTTCCACTTCGAAGTTGAAGGCCGTGGCCACATCGAAGAGCAGGTTGGTCTTGAGTGCGAGAACAGTTTTCATAGGCCTGAACACATTCGGTTCAGTAGGTGCAATTTCCGGAACCACCTGGGCCACGGTGTCACGTACAGGCTCCTCAATTACCTCGGGCTCGATGGTAACTTCAGGCTCTACGGTAACTTCGGGCTCTACGGTAACTTCAGGTTCCGTTATATCGGAAATACCAGTCATAACTGCCGGCTCGGTGGCAGGAAGAGCCGGTTCTGCGGAAGTAACAGTCTTTTCAATCTTGACTGAAGCACAGCGCAGACCAGGGAAAACCTCACCTAGCAGATGCTCCCATGCGGGAAGAGCACGCAATTTGGCCTCTTTCTCATCGGCCGCAGCAGGGGAAACGATAATTGAGAGAATTTCGCTGCGGGCATCATCGGAAAGAGCGGGGTCGCTATCGACAGCGAACCGTAGGCCTTCCCAGGCCTCGCCGGCAGAATGAACTGATATTTTACCTGCTAAAGCAGGATATTGCTTCAAAATACGGGCCCTGAGGGACTCGGCGCGGGCACGGCAGAAACGCTCGTTGACGGCGACGGTACCATCAGGAGAAGAAGTAGCCTCGATACGGATATCGGAAACTTCCGAAAGATCAAGGCCTTCCAGCTGCTTGAAGATTGATTCCAGAGCAGCCTTGTTATCGGAATAATTCTCGTCGAACTTGTCGGATTCGAGCGCGAAATGCACTCCGGAGGCCTCGGCAGAACTTGTCGAATCCCTTTCAGGGATGTAGCGGACCTCGGCGAATCGAAGCTGACGGAAGTAAGTAGCATAAAGATAACGCCAGGAAGGCAAGGCAGAAAGATTGGATTCTTTCACATCGTCGCTTTCGTAAGAATTGACAATGGAAATTACTTTTTCACGAGTTTTTTCGCTCAGATGAGAATCTTCGGAAATTTTTTCGCGAAGTAAATCCCAAGCCTCTGCAACGGGCCTGAGGGCAAGTTTTCCAGAAAGTTCAGGGTAGCGGGATAGAAGGTGTGCGCGGAGAGCCTTGGCACGGCGCTCGGAAAGCATCTGGTTGTAGATCGAGGAGCCTTCAGGAGAAGAGTAGGAAACTATCTCGAAAGAGCTCCCGGCACCAGTAGAAAGCATTTTTTCAACGCCTTCAAAAGCCTGTGCATTAGAAAGATACGTAGTATCGACCACTGCGGAATCGAAGCGGTAATAGATACGCATAACCTGCTCCTGCGCGTATGAAAAAGAAAGACACGAGAAAAGTATAACACTTGCCAGGACAAACCTGCGGCCCGCCTTGGTAATGTGGTTAATTTTCTGTGTCATTATCATTTCAGTGCGGAAACGAATGTTTTAAGGATAAACTACAAAAATTCGTTTAGGCTTGGTATCGTTTCCGGCTGCAAAGATATGACAAAGAATTTTATATTCCAACAAAAATTTAATTTTTTTGAAAGAATTATTTTTCATTCATAAAACTTGTTTAGTTTTTTAACTAATTTAAGAATTGCACCCCATTTTTAAAATATGCTTTACTAAGCACGCTGGAAAGCGTGCTGTATAATTAAAACTATATGAGGGGAAGCCTCCGAATGAATCAAATTCTTACGTAAAATAGCCCAAGTGCTTGATTTTCAACTTCTAAAAAGAAATTGGGTTTTTTCAAAAAAGTTTTGGATTTATAAAAGTTATTCATATATTTGTATCCGAAATGAGATATACATATATATATTATAGGTTAACCAAGTAATGATACCCTACGTTATACTATTCCTCCCCTCAATAGTATGTCTGTTCTGGGCAGTACTTCATACAGCAGCTTCTTATAGGACGAGTACCTATAGACTGATGATGGCTTTGTTGCTGGATGCAATGGTGTTCTTCTTCTTGGACGCCTTCTACAACTATCCATCCGTCAGCACTACGACTATGCTTGTCGTAGGAATGCTTGGACAGTTTGTGGCTCCTTGCCTAGTCCCTCTAATAGCCATATACATAGAAAGGTTGAACAAGGGGAGCGTTTATCACCCTCTCCAGATTGTTTGGGTGGTTATCCCAGCCGTTCTGTTCACTGCATCGGTGGCCCTGTTCATGGTTTCCGATCCCGAGAACATCAAAACGATCATAGACGGCTTCTACCGTGAAGGATGGTTGTTTGTACGCCCCTTCCGCGGGAAACCGGAATACTTTTACTTCGTGAGCACGGAATTGCTTTCCAGGGCAGTTCTCGGACTTGAAACCATAGCACTTGTATTTATCCTGGTGCAGATAATGATCAGAGAAAAATACAAAGCAAAGGATATCTTCGATTTCTGGTGGAGAGGTGGCAGGATACAGCTTACTGAACTTCAGATAAAGAACATCGCAATCATTACCCTATTGCTTTCGACCAAGATTTGGGTGTTCAGAGGCGACGTGCGTGTGAATCTCTGGATTCTCGCCACTATAACCATACTGCTCAGCATCTATATTTTCAAATTCAGCTACCTGGCTCTGTTCGGCACTAAGAAGACGCTACTGCTGAAAGATGTCAGGAATTCCTTCCGCTACAACTACAACGAGGATATTAAGGCAATAATAGAAGGAGAGATGATCGATGAGCTTCTTCTTGAAATAGACGAAGAGACACTCGAGAGCCTTCACAAGAAGATAGCCCACAAGCTGAACATAGACTACACAAAACCCATTGCGAACAAAGAGAATCCTGCTACGACTGATGAAAACAGTATGTTGGAATCCATTGCCGCCGATTCATACGAAGAAGGCAGCCTGATGGCAAAGTTCCAGCATCTGATGATAGACCAGCAGGCATACCTGC
The DNA here is from genome assembly GCA_016287875.1 of Bacteroidales bacterium. Lineage (GTDB taxonomy): Bacteria > Bacteroidota > Bacteroidia > Bacteroidales > UBA932 > Cryptobacteroides. Next base: position 40,549 of record JAEEXQ010000008.1, read on the forward strand.
AGCCCAGGCTCACCCTGGACGACGTGGCCGAACAGCTTAGCTCCAACAAGACCTACGTTTCAAAGCTGGTAAATAACAACTACAACCTGGGATTCCCGGAGCTGATCAACACACTGCGCATCAACTACGCCGAACAATACATCATCAACCATCGCGAAGCAAGGCAGGACGAGATTGCGACGGCGTGCGGATTCCTGAGCGCATCGTCGTTCAACACCATATTCAAAAAGGTAAAGGGAATCACTCCAAAGGTATGGATTGCATCCATAGACAAGAGGAGATGAGTTTTTGTAACATTAGTTTTTGAAACACGAAACAGATACGGAACGCAGCCCGCACATATGGCTGGCTACCAGTTCCGACCAAGTGGCGCCGCCGTCCAAATTCCGGATGGCGGCTTTCTTTTCCCTTCCGGAAAGAGAGGTATCCGAAAGGATGGCTATAACGGCATCGCGGTTCACACCGCGATAATTTGCTTCGACCTCGGCCAGAAGTCCAGCCCAGTCCTCGCCTTTGTTCACAATGCTGATCCGCCCAGGAGAGACAGCAAAATTCTCTATCAGATACTGCCGGACACACTCCGCCCTGAAGCCCGCGAGAGCTTCATTATTGGCGGGAGATCCCTCGGGTGAAGCGAAAGATTCAATTCTCAGCGACTTATCTCCGGCGGCAATTACGGCCAAATTCGCCAATACAGTGGCGTTATTTGCATATTCGGGGCGGACATAACGTATTCCGGCAGGGAACAGGATACGCACGCTGTTACTGTCAGGCGCCGCCGATACCGCAGTACTGGACGGGGCGGGAGCGGAAGGATCGGAGTAAACTATGGTAATGCGTACGCAACGAAGGCCGGGGAAGACATTGCGCATAAGATCGTCCCAAGCCTCGCCGGCCCAAAGGTCCTGAAGCTTGGCTTCTCTTTCAGACGCAGCGGTTTCAGAAACTATCTTCAGAGCCTCATCCTTGTAAGCCTTTCCGCAACGCTTCAGCCAAGACCGCACTCCCGACCAATCCTCCGCGATCACCTTGGTGCTGACCGCATCTTCAGAAAGACCGGGGAGAAGCTCACGGATCTTGCCAGCCACGAAGTCGCCGCGCTTACGGGCCAGCTCCTTATTGACGGCATAAGGGCCGTCCGGCGAAGAACTGGCACGCACTTCTATCCTCACGATGCGGGAAGCATCGTCGGAAGAGAGGATCTGCTCAAGCTTGCTGACGTCAGCCTCGGCCTTACCGAAGCGGAAGCGCAGCGAAACGCTTTCCGTCGCTGCCTGCGACGAAAGGACTCCGGCCATAAGCAGAGAAAACGTCAGGAATATCTTTTTGAACAAATCCATTCTTCTTAAATGTCGGGGTAATAGGACTCGAACCTACGACCCTCTGCTCCCAAAGCAGATGCGCTAGCCAACTGCGCCACACCCCGCTAATCTATGCAAAGATAGCAAAAATTGCTATCTTTGCTCAGAATGACAGACAACATTATACAGGCAAAGGCAATATGCAAGTCTTTCGGGGAATTGCAGGTGCTTCGCGGCGTCGATTTCAGCGCCAAAGAAGCTGAGATAGTTGCAATTACAGGAGCTTCAGGAGCCGGCAAGACCACTCTGCTCCAGATACTTGGCACACTCTCTACCCCCGACTCCGGCAAACTGATCATAGACGGCACGGACGTATCCGGGCTCGGCAGCAAGGAACTTTCGTCGTTCCGCGGCCGCAGGGTGGGTTTCGTATTCCAATTCCACCATCTCCTGCCCGAATTCGACGCGCTCGAGAACGTTATGATTCCCGCACTGATTGCCGGCCGCAGCCAGAAAGACGCGATGCAGTCCGCCAAAGAGCTGCTGGCAAAGGTGGGTCTGTCCGCCCGGGAGCAGCATAAACCCTCCGAACTCTCCGGCGGCGAAGCCCAGCGCGTAGCAATCGCCCGCGCACTAATCAACCGCCCTGCCGTTCTCTTCGCCGATGAACCCACCGGCAACCTGGACTCCGCGACCAAAGAAGAAATCCACAGTCTGTTCTTCGAACTTCGGAAGAGCCTCGGGCAGACCATAATCATCGTAACCCACGACACGGCCCTGGCCTCCCTCTGCGACCGTTCCCTCACTATGAAAGACGGGCAGTTCGTATGAATCAGCAACTCGTAGAATACATAGAATCAGAGATCATCCCTCGCTATGCGGGTTTCGATGAGGCGCATCGCGTGGATCATGCGCGGACGGTGATAGAAGAAAGTTTGAAGTTGGCAAAGATTGCCGGTCAGGCCGGCAATGACGAGAGGGTGGCCATTAATATAGATATGGTGTACGCCATCGCGGCCTACCACGACACGGGCCTGTGCGAAGGGCGGGAGAAGCACCATCTGGTGTCCGGCCGGATAATCCGGGAGGATGGGACACTTCGCCGCTGGTTTACGGAAGATCAGATAGAAACCATGGCCCAGGCTGCGGAGGATCACCGCGCCTCATCCGACCACGAACCCCGCAGCATCTACGGCCGTATAGTGGCCGAGGCGGACCGTATCATCGACGGAGAAACCATAGTCCGCCGCACGATTCAGTTCGGGCTTTCGCACTACCCCGAGCTCGACCGCCAACAGCACTGGGAGCGCATGTGCGCTCATCTCAAGGAAAAGTACGACTACGGCGGATATCTCAAGCTATGGGTTCCGGAATCGTCCAACGCCGCCCGCCTGGAAGAATTCCGCCAGAACCTGCGCCGCCCCGGCTGGCTTCAGAACCTCTTCGACCAATACTTCCCCGAATAGGCCCTTCGCGGACCGGGGTGTCCGTTTACATACGCTACCGCCACGCGCAAGGCTCGCTCAAAAAACTCCGTAAACGGACACCCCGGTCCGCGACCGCACTACTTCAGGGTTTTTTCCGGAACATTCCAGCCTTCGACATGGACGACCGGACGCGCAGGAGCATCCCCGCGCGCAATCTCCAAAGTCACGGTCTTCGACTCCCCGGGCAGCAAAGTAAAATAGTTGTCCGAAGTGAAAGTATAAGGCACCGGCAGACCGTTGCCGCCAAGCAGCAGCACCTCATTGAAGAAAGCAATCTTGCCCGAGCCATTCTTAAGGGTCACGTCGAAATACAGATTATCGGCATCCGAACGCTTCACCAGGCTGGAACGCACATCCGCCTTGGGCATCTTCTGCAAAGACTCGAAGCCCGAAGTGCAAGGCCCCGTAAGGGTGCCGGGCTCATATTTGTCAGTGGATCTCCAGTAGAAATTGGAAGACAGCAGCTTGCCGGACTTATCCCTCAACTCCAGCGCTATGAAATGCACGGGGGTAACCTTCTTGAACGACAGACGCATCACGTCGCAGGCAACCCCGTCGGCAGGGACGTTCACTCCGTGGACGGTCCAGGTAGAAATCTTCTTGCTGTTGATGTCGTATATCCTGGCGACAATACTCAATTCGGAAAGAGAAGTCAGTCTGTCATTATACACCGACACGGTATTCTTCAGATAATCGAACTGCACGTGCACGGGCTCGAGGGCGTGCATAGTATGGTAGAGTGCGGCCGTGGGAATCAGATACCAGTCCCACATATGGTTTTTGACCATGGGGATGGGGCTGGCATGGCTCCAGAAAAGGGTGCCGGTGCAGTAGCGGTCCCCGTACCATAATTTATTATAGTTCCATACATCCCAGATAGCCTTGCAATTCATTGCGGAGAGCAGCTGGGTCTTCCATCCGTATTCCTTTATGGAACGGGACTCCCCGTAGTTGTCGGCCAGGGCCTTCACGGTGGTAGTCACCTTGCCGAATCCGCTGCCATCGAGATAATCCCACACAGCCTTGTCCATGGGCCAGATCTCTTCCGGGCGCAGGAAACGCTGCAGCGAAGTATAGTGAGGCAGGCCGGTGAATCCGTATTCGGGATTGAATCCGTTCACGCGGCTGCCGCGAGGCGACGCCTGGTCCAGATAGTGGAGCATAGGGTTCACCTGCACATAGGGGCTGCCGTCGTGGATACCGTCGCATTCGCTCTGCTGCTGCCAAGGGCGGGTGCCGTCGAGTTTCTCTATGAGTTCGCGGGTGCCGCTGACCTCGGTACTTTCGTTCGAAGCCACGTAGAACGCCACGCAGGGGTGATTGCGTATCCTCTTCACGCTGGATTCTACATTGGCGAAATAGGTCGCCCTGTCGTGGGGATGGCGGGTATCCCCCGTCATAAAGAATTCCTCCCAGACCAGGAATCCGTACTCGTCGCAGAGCTGGTGGAAGTAGTCGCTCTCCACGATTCCGCCGCCCCAGAGGCGCAGCAGGTTGAATCCGCACTGGGCGCTGAGGCGGAGCACGGCCGCCATGCGCTTGTCGTCATCCTTCAGCATCGCCTCCGGAATCCAGTTGGACCCGCGCACGAATATGGGTTTGCCGTTCACCACGAAGAGCTTCGACTCGTCCGGAGTGCTGCGGCTGGCGACTATCTCCCGGATGCCGAAGCGGGTCTCGGTGCTGTCGCTCAGCTCGCCATCCACATAGGCCTTCACGCGGAGCTTGTACAGGGGCTGCTCCCCCTTGCCCAGAGGCCACCAGAGCTTGGGTTCGTGGATGCGCAGCCGACGGAATTCCTTGGGGGTGAGGGTGAGCTCCTGGATTTCCTCCCGGTAGAGTTCGACCTCCTTGCTGAAGAGTTCGTAGTACTCCGTGCGGTCCGGGGTCAGGATCTCCGCCACCACGCGGGCCTTATGGGTGCGTCCGTCGACATAGCGGCTGCCTACTTCTACCGAAACAGTAAGGTCGGCGGAATCGTAGTAGGGATGGGACAGTGTCGAGCGGACGAAGGGGTTGCGGACGGTGACGGGGCCGGTGGAATAGAGGGATATGCTCCGCCAGATGCCGGTGTTGCGGTCGCGGATGCCGTCCCAGTAGGTAAAATCCCAGCCCACGCTCATCAGCATCGTGGAATTCAGCCCTATGAACCCGTCGCCGCCGTTGTTGTATTCGCCGGGCGCGCCCCAGTTCTTCTTACCGGGCCTGCCGGGGAAATCTACCGGATAGACCAGCACCGCCAGCGCGTTGCGGCCGCCGATGTTCGCGAATTCGGTAATATCTATGTCGTCGTCCCGGAACATGCCGGTGAGAGTGCTGTACAGATGGCCGTTCACCCAGAACTCCGCCCGGTAGTTAATCCCCTCGGCATGTAGCCAGACCTTCTTTCCGGCGTAGTCGGCGGGGACATCGAATTCCGTGCGGAACCAGTAGGTATAGAATCCTCGGCCCACATCGTTTATGTCGGGGATGAGGCCCTTAGAGAGACGGTTGTTATTGGAAAAGTAAGGATCCGGGAGGATTTTGTTTTCTACCAGATTCGTGAGGACGGTGGCGGGCACACGGGCGTTGAGCCAGCCGCTGTCGTCGAACCCGGGGCGGGAGATAAGTTCCGCCTGGCCGGCCTGGTCGTGCCTGCACATCTTCCACTGCACGACGCCATCGGCCGAATCGAAGTAGATGCGGTCCGCGCGGCGGGCGAGGTTGGGAGAGACTGCAGCGCAGAGGCTGACGGGGGCAAGCAGAAGGAGGAGTGCCAGGCGTTTCATTTTAATTGTTATTTTTGTAGTCTATACTACAAAGATAGGAAAATGAAAGTTAAAATCCTTGCGTTGGCAGCTTTTGCCCTGGCTTTCGCCGCCTGTTCGCCCAAGGGCGGATGGACCGAGGCCGAGCGGGACATCATTTCGGCAGATGTGCCCCTTCCAGTGCTTACCATATTCGACCGCGAAGAGAACATCTTCCTGCGTACTCCCTGCTCGGAGCTGTCGGCGGAAGAAATACGCTCGGAGCATTACGGAACGCTTTGCAAGGCGCTTCTGGGCACGGTCACCGATCCTTCGCAGGATGGCGTGGGGATAGCGGGGCCGCAGGTGGGCCTCGGCCGCCGGATCGTGGCCGTTCAGCGCTTCGACAAGGAGGGCGAGCCTTTCGAGGTCTATCCTAACATACGGATAGTGGCTGTGCGCGGGGAGATGGAGGCCGGCCCGGAGGGTTGTCTTTCGGTTCCGGGCTGGCGCGGGGACGTGCTGCGCTACAGGGATGTGGACATCCGCTATACCTCCACGGCCACGCTCCGCGACACCCTGGAGCGTGTGCAAGGCTTCAGCGCCGTCATCTTCCAGCACGAATGCGACCACCTCGACGGCGTGCTCTACATCGACAAAACCATCCCCGGCACCCTGCGGGCAAGGTAGGGCGGCCTGGGGGTGGGCCGGCGTGCGGCGGCGGACGGCGTGGCCGGTGTGCGGCCGGTGCGGCCTGGGCGCGGTGAGGGCGCGGTGTGGGCGCGGTGTGGGCGGTGGCGGCGTGCTGGGTAAACGCCTAAGTGTCAGCATTTTACGCAATCAGGGCTGCTCGATTTCAAGCAGCCCTGATTGCGTAAATCCCTGTGATTCAACAAATTACCCAGCACGGCCCGAGAGGGATTTCTTGGGAGGAGACGGAAGATGTAGGAATTTCCGCATCTGCTCCTGCGTCGCATTCACCCTCCGGAATAGCATTTTACTCAAAGACACTATTTCCCGGGATGTGAGACACTCGAAATTGGGTCCCTCGAACCCTAGGGCCTTACTGGCAGCTAGCAGCTTCGTATAATTCGAATGATTGCCGTATTCATCCTCCATATCATATTCATTACCCGCCATAGAATCGACCACCAGCAGGACATTGTCATAATCCCCCATTTTCTTAAACAACTCATTGTAATCAAGGAAGTTATATTTCGAGACAATATAATCTACCATTTGCTGTTTCTCCTTTGGTTCGAGGCCGGAGAATATCCTCCTTAACACCGGATAGCCAAGATACTTCCCCTCGGAATAATAGATATCCACCACTTTTAGGGCGACTCTCATTTTATAACGGCAGCTTCTTTTGACCAACTTCTCCGAGAAAGGATGCGGGTTTCGATAATATGCGAGCAGATTCCATCTATACTCCACCGCCCTTTTGCACATTTGCCCGGCAACTGGATTATTGAAGATATAGGCCATGCACGGTATTTCCTTTTTGGCGCCTGCTTTCCTGGCCCTCCCATACCTATGATTGAACACCGGCCCCATCCTTCCATACTCCGTATTGTATTCTTTAGTGAAGATCGTGGAAAGTCTTATCTGAAAACGGGTCACAGTTTCCGGCATTATCTTGTTGAAGAAGGAGTGGATATGGTTGAACATAACCGCAAAAGAAAGCACTACAAGCTTCATTTGACGGACCAAAACACTAAATACTGTGAGAAAAACCAGGATATCCTCGATCCTGTAGAAAAGCCCCCACCCGCAGAGCCCCTTCATATAAACATGCTTCGCTTCCATACATCTTTTTTACCCCGAAAGTAAGAATAGCAAACATAAAAGCCAATCAAGTAAATTCATACCTGAAAGATTTTTTAAGTTTGAGCACCGGAAACATTTTTTTGCCCACCGCGGCGTGCTGGGTAAATCGCTATGGCTCAGCACTTTACGCAATAAGGGCTGCTTGAAATCGAGCAGCCCTTATTGCGTAAATACCTGTGATTCAACAAATTACCCAGCACGCCCAAATCGCCAAGATTCTCTTTTCGGAAAATAGCCGACGGTTTAGACAGATGCCGCGGGAGAAAACGGCGCGGAGGAAATAGCCGCGGCAGACGATCTAGTCGCGCATTTTGCAGAAAGAGAAAAACAATATATATTTGCGGGGTAGGGAAACATCAATTAATGTATTGTAATTCAATCGAATTGGCCCTACGCTCAAATTGACGCCACTGGGAGATTTTGAACGCGGACCAGTAATACTTGGTGAGGGCAATGGGTAACAGATCTCCATATAACATTCTGAAAACTATGATTTACGGTTTTAACGCTATAGACAATGACTAAATTGTTCAAATTTCTCGGATCTGTCATCCTAGTAATGACGATGTCGGCATGCGGCCCGGATTCTATTCCCGAACCAAGTGTGTCATTGATTCCAGCTGGTAGCGTCAAGGGATTTCGCTTCGAACATTATAATAAAGCTACGAATTCAGTCTTTTTTCTTTATACTACGCAAGATGCGTCGTATCTATCCGGGAGGGAGTGGATTGAATATAGTAGGGCAAAAGTCCAGTCCTTAACTGACTATCTCCGTGAGAATGGCGGCGTATTCACGGGAGACTGGCTTGTCGATTGCTCCATCTCAGGGGAGATAGAAGTGACGTCTGATATTGAAATTGACGGTAGGCCTGCAGGATCCAATTTGTCGGATCTCCTTTATGTCCGCAGGCTATTGTGGATTCATGGCCTTATCTGCAGTTTTCCGGATTATCGGCTTATCGGAATGGCAACGGAAGGTATGCTGCTGAAAGACTGGTTTGCAGAAGGGAACGCCCTCCCTTATTTCAGCAGTTATGACATGGAAATCGGTTTAAAGAAAGACATTGAATATCCCGAGTCTTTCAAACTGACAATACGTATCCCTATCCATGCGGTAGATTGGTCAAAAGAGCCATGGAAGACCGGCAAAGAAGAGTATTATGATACGGTACTCCAAGGTGAGATCGAGATACAGTAACGAAAAATAATCATGTTTTGCTTCCATTCATTGGCCCGCCGTGGCGTGCGGAAGCCTGGTGAATAGGGAAGGGGCTAGCGGCCGGAAGGGGGCGGTGGACGGAAGGAGCGCGGTGGACGGAAGGGGGTGATGGCTAGATGGGCGGTGATGGACGGAAGGGCGGTGATGGACGGCTGGGGCGTGCCGGGGCGTGCTGGGCAAATGCCTGAGTAACAGCACTTTACGCAATCAGGGCTGCTTGAAATCGAGCAGCCCTGATTGCGTAAATCCCTGAGATTCAACAAATTACCCAGCACGGCCAAAACGCCAAGATTCCTTTTTCGGGATATAGTCAACAGTTTGGGCAGAAACCGCGGCGGGAAACGGCGCGGAGGAAATGGCCGCGGCGGAAGCGGAGCGGCCTGGGCGGCGGCCGCGGCGCACGGGGGCCTAGCGGACGGGGAATGCAGGTACCGGGACGCCGTTTTTCCCGGCGGCACGGACCTGCCCTTTCCCCGGCGCGGGAGAAAACGGTGCGGGAGAAACAGCCGCGGGGAAGGCGAAAGGCAAAAACGCACCTCCCCGAAGGCAAAAAGAACGGAGCCCAGGGGGGCTCCGTTTTTTGTATGGGGATACCGATTAGAGGTTCGGATTCATGGTCTTCCAGTCGGAGACTGCGGGGATGATGCCGAGGGAGATGATCTCGTCGCGCATCTTGCAGAGGTGCTCGTAGGAAGCTTTGAGGGCGGCCATTTCTTCTGCGGTTCCCTTGGGGGCGCTGAAGTGGACACCGGTCTTGTCGATGGTGGTAGGCATTGCCATCATCACGTTCTGGAACACATGGTTGTTGACGTAGCAACCGGCAGGCCAGGTGAATTTGGCACCGCCCATTGCAGCCTCGATCATCTTCACGGCATTGTAGGCAGGGCTCTGGAAGGAGCTGCGGCCGCGGAGCTTGATGATGTTGCTGCCACCCTGGATGGTGTTGTGCTTGATCTCTTCCCACCTCTCGGCGCTGAGATTCATTTCTGCGAGGGGCTTGCCGTCGATCTTGACCTGGGATGCGAACACTGCCATAGCCTCACCGTGGCCGCCATAGGTATGGGCGCCGGTGACTTTGCTCTGCTGCACACCGAATTCCTGTGCGAGGGCCTCCTGCAGACGGGTGCTGTCGAGGGCTGCAAGGCTGGTGAGCTGGTCGGCCTTGAGGCCGGAGTGGATGAGAGCGGTAAGGGCGGTGACGTCGGCGGGGTTGAAGATGACCACGACGTGCTTCACGTCAGGGCAATACTTCTTGATGTTGTCGCCGAATTCAGCTGCGATCTGGCAGTTACCCTTGAGGAGATCCTCGCGGGTCATACCCTCCTTACGGGGAGCGCCGCCGGAAGAAATAATGTATTTAGCATCTTTGAATGCCACGGCGGGATCGATGGTGGCGGTAACGTTGGCACCTTCGAAAGCGCAGTGGTCGATCTCTGCAAGAACACCCTTGAGGCCGGGCTCATAGATATCGTAAAGACATACGTTAGGAGTGAGACCGAGCATGAGTGCGGACTGGGCCATGTTGGAGCCAATCATTCCACCTGCTCCTACAATGACCAACTTTTCGTTTGTTAAATATTTCATGATGAATTAAAAGAATGGACTTATCTAAAGTGGATACAAAGTTACATATTTTTTGGGTACAAAAAAAATCATTATATTTGTGCGCAATAAATATTTATGGCACTATTTCTTACAAAAGACCTCGACGACGACGCGCACTCGCGTCTCGGAGTTTGGCATATTACTGAAAGCGAGGCAGAATTACAAGAATTATGCTCCATCCCTTCCGATGAACTGGAAGAAATCTCTTTTATAAAGAACGAATCCCTGCGCAAGCAGAAACTTGCCGTACGCGCCCTCCTGGACGCTATGTTCGAGGAGAAAGTGTATCTTTCCCACCACGACAACGGCAAACCCTACATCGAAAACAACGCCACCAACATCTCCATCACCCACACCAACGATTACGTTGCGGTGATCCTCAACGACCTCGAGGACGTGGGCATCGACTGCGAAAGCCTCGACAGGGACTTTTCGGCAGTGGAGAAGAGGGCGCTTTCGGAAGAGGAAATCGAAGATCTGGACGACGATAAACGCAACGAGCAGCTCGCCATCTACTGGTGCGCCAAAGAAGCGGTTTACAAAAAACTGTCGCAGTACAAAGTCGACTTCGCCGAGCAGATCGAAATCGATTCATTCCGCCCCAAGGGCGAAGGTGAACTGGAAGCCACATTCATCCACAAGGACGGCTACGAAGAACAATTCGACCTCGAATACATGACCTTCGACCGCCACGTCCTGGTCTGGATAGCTTAAAAAGAAACGGAACCCCGAGGGGCTCCGTTCTTTGTTTTTAATCCGGTTAACAATTATCAGGGCCTTTCGCGCCACCTTGGCGCTGCCCATTGTGCGGGCGCTGCCCGTTGTACTGGCGGTTGCCGCCTGACTTTCCGCCGCCGAGTTTGTTGATCTGGCGCGTGCGGAAGCTATCTTCGGCGAGATACAGCTTGGCCGTCTTGGCCACGCCCAGTATCTTCTCGAAATCCTTCTGATACTCAGCCATTATGTCGTGCTGGGCGGCCTTGGCTTTGTTGTAGGCGTTCAGGGCTTCGCGGATTTCGCTGTCGCTCTTTCCCTCCTTGACGGCAGCCTTGAGGGCTTTCTTGGCCACAGAAACCTCGCAGTGCTGGGCGCGCTGCTTGTCGGCAGCCTGGTTGTACACGGGCCAGAAGGCCTGTGCTTCTTCCGGGCTAAGTTCAAGCTCTGCGGTAAGGTATGCTATATGCTCGCTGCGGATGCGCTCCTTGGCGCTGTCCTTGAACTTTTCGATGTTTTCCTTGGTCAAACCTTGGGGCCTGTTATTCTGAGCAGGAAGCGCGACCCAGACGAGCAGGGCAAGCGCCACGATAAAAGTCTTTTTCATAATTCTACTGATTTGAAATTAAATAATCCTCGATTTGCGCGAGAGTAATATCGGAAGAGATGAGATACTCGATTATCTCGTCCTCCGAGGCAGAAGGGACCGTCGTCCTGTTCAGTATGACGTTCCCTATAAGCAGGGCTATGGCGAAACACGCCGCCAACGCAAGGTACGGAGCGAATCTCTGGAAACGCGTGGGCTGCTTCTCCTGCGCAGGAATTCCCGAGAGTTTCGTACGCAAACCCTCGAAGTAGCCGTCCGGCACATTATAACCATTATTCTTTCTCATACGCATATTAGATGTTTTCGGATTCAAAAAGTTTAATCAGCTTCCAACTGCACCAGTCCCTTGATCTTATCGGCAGCGATGTGGTAAGAAGCCTTCAGGCCCCCCACTGACGTGCCGGTAACCTCGGAAATCTCCTCGTAGGGCATCTCCTCGAAATAGCGCATACAGAACACCGCGCGCTGTTTGTCGGGGAGACGGAGGATGGCTTTGGCGAGGCGGCGCTGGGCTTCGTCGCCGTTGAACCAAGGGTCGGAGTCGATGACGCGCTCGGCCGTGGAATCGAGGGATTCGAAGCGCAGCGCCGCCCTCACCCTCTGCTTGCGCAGGAAGGCCAGGGCCTCGTTCGTGGCGATACGCCACAGCCAGGTAGAAGGAGAAGACTCTCCCCTGAACGAGGGGAGAGCCTTCCAGGCCTTGATATATGTCTCCTGTACTATGTCGTCGGCATCCTCGTGGCTGCCCACAAGATTCCTGACGTGCCAGTAGAGCTGTTCGCTATACTTCTGTACAAGATTATTGAATTCCCTTTCTTCCATTCAAGGCATTAGATGCCCCGGAGGGCGAAAGGTTTATTTGCGGGCGATAGCTTTCTTTGCAGCCTCGACGATATGTGCGGCGTCCAGGCCATAGGCGGCCATCAGCTCGGCAGGAGTACCGCTCTGGCCGAACTTATCCCCACCGTTGATAAACTCCACGGGAGCCGGAGTACCGGCAACCACCACGGAAGCGACAGCCTCGCTGAGGCCGCCGAATGCGTTGTGCTCCTCGGCAACCACGGCGGCACCGGTCTTGGCTATGGAAGCCGAGAGGGTGGCGGCGTCGAGAGGCTTGATGGTGGCGACGTTCAGCACTTCTGCGCTGATGCCTTCGGCCTCGAGGGCTTCGGCAGCCTGAAGGGCCTCCCAGACGGTATGGCCGGTTGCCACGATGGTGACATCGTTACCGGGATTGAGATTGTAGATCTTGCCGATTTCGAAGGGCTCGTCGGGATTGGTGAAGTTAGGCACGGAAGGACGGCCGAACCTGAGATAGACGGGGCCCACGTAGCGGGCGGCAGCGATAGTGGCCTGCACGGTCTGGTTGTAGTCGCAGGGCACCAGCACCACCATACCGGGGAGGGCGCGCATAAGGGCGAGGTCCTCCATAGTCTGATGGGTAGCACCATCTTCGCCGAGGGTGATACCTGCGTGGGAAGATGCGAGCTTTACGTTGGTGTTGCCGTAGGCGACTTCCTGGCGCACCTGGTCATAGACGCGGCCGGTCACGAACTCTGCGAAGCTGCCGCAGAAAGGAACCTTGCCGGTGACTGCGAGGCCCGCCGCGACGCCGATCATATTGGCCTCGGCGATGCCGCACTCGATGAATCTTTCGGGGAACTCCGCTGCGAAGGCATCCATCTTCAAGGAGCCTTTAAGGTCGGCCGTAAGGGCCAGCACGTTGGGATTCTCGCGGCCTGCGATCACGAGACCGTCGCCGAATCCGCTGCGGGTATCTTTCTTTCCGGAATCTATATACTTCTTCATACTAGTAATCTCCTAAGGTTTCTTTGAGCTGTTCGAGAGCCTGCGCGCACTGTTCTGCGCTGGGAGCTTTTCCGTGCCACTTGTGGCTGCCGGCCATAAAGTCCACTCCGTGACCCATCTCGGTCTTGAAGAGTATCATCTTGGGCTTGCCGTCCTGCTTGCGGGCAATCTGGAAGGCGTTCAGGATGGACTCGTAGTCGTGACCTTCTGCCACGATGACATCCCATCCGAAAGCGAGCCACTTTTCGTTGAGCTCCTCGATGCCGGTCACGGTCTCGATGGGGCCGTCAATCTGCATGCCGTTCCAGTCGGTCATAGCCACGAGGTTGTCCAGTTTATGATGTACCGCGAACATTGCGGCTTCCCAGATCTGGCCTTCCTCGCTCTCGCCATCGCCGCAGAGGACGAAGGCGCGGTGAGGATCACCGTCCAGCTTCTTGCCGAGGGCTATGCCGGCTGCGGCGGAAAGGCCCTGGCCGAGGGAGCCGGAGGGCTGGAAGATGCCCTTGATATGCCCTACGGACGGATGGCCCTGGAGGTTGGAGCCGAACTTGCGGAGACTGCCCATTTCCTTGGGATCGAAATAGCCTGCGCGGGCAAGGACGGCATAGTACACGGGGGCGAGATGCCCTGCGGAGAGGATGAAGGCATCCTGGCCCTTGGCCTCGCGGGTCCAAGTGGCGGCATCCTGCTCCATCTCATTGAAATAAAGGGCAGTAAGGATATCGGTACTGCTAAGGGATCCCCCCGGATGGCCGGACTTGGCGGCCGTTACCATCCGCACTATATCGCGGCGGACCTGGGAGGCGATGTCGTTAAGTTCCTGTATGGTCTTTTTCATATCTACAAAGATAGTAATTTACTTGTTCATCCTGACTGCCTTGGCGGCCACTTTCTGCATAATCTTCGCCTCTACCTCGCTCACCTCGTTCTCAGTGCCGGCATTGCGGAAAGAGTTCCCCACGACCCCAACTCCGAGGGTAGGCCTGATGAGGCTTTCGAACCACACGCAGGCGGTGGCATAGCGGCCATACTTATAGTCCATATGGAAGCCGTCGCGGGTGAGGTCCTTATCCGTATTGATATTCGTCTTGCGGAGTATCTGCACGGCAGGGCCGGAGGGGATCACCACGGGGATGTTGTACTGCTTGGAGGCCTTGTCGACGCAGAGCTGTATGCTGTCGTACATATACTTCTGGTCGTATGCGTAGTTCGCGAAATTGCGGTTCTGATAGTCGCGGGCGTAGGCCCAGGTCTGATGCCAGACTATGGCAGCCCGGGGATTGGAGCACTCCTTGCGCACTATCTCTATCAGGATGCCCAGCCAGGGGTCGTAGCTCTCCCAGCGGCCGCTCTTGGGCGAGCCCTGCTGGAGGGTGACGATATCCCAGGGTTCATCCCCCACCCCGTCCAGGAAGGAACCTTCCTTGTACTTCTTGACCGTCTCCCACTTGTTCTTGGTGGATTTGAGATAGACATACTCGTGGCCCGCGTCCTTATACTCGCGGCAGTGCCTTTCCAGGGTGCAGCCCCCGATATAGAGCCGGCCGAGGATTACGTTGTGGATGCCGGCGGCCTCGAGCAGGTCGGGCAGATACTGGGTGGCATCGTCGGAGAAGGAATTGCCTATCGCCAGTATGCGGAGGGTGTCCGGATTTTCCGGCAGAGGATAGTTGACATATTTCTCTTGGGCGGAGAGGCCCAGGGCCAGAAGCAGCCCGGCGAGGACCAGGAGGACTTTCTTCATATTTAATTCCTATATTTGTGGTAAAGTTAGCAAAAAGATGCCTGAAAAAGAAAAAATCCGCGAGATGTTCGACTCGATTGCCCAAGAGTATGATGCGTTCAACCATCTGACCTCTCTGGGCATCGATCGTATATGGCGCCGACGGGCATTGCGCTATATCGACGGCCCGCAGGTGCTGGATATTGCCTGCGGCACGGGGGATTTCGCCATCACCATCGCACAGCGCAGGCACTGCGGCGTGGTGGGGGTAGATATTTCCGAGGGGATGCTGGCGCAGATGCGGAAGAAGGTGGAGGCGGCGCATCTGGACAAAAGGGTTTCCTGCGAGCTCGGGGACTGTGCCGACCTTAGGTTCAGGGACAGCTATTTCGATAATGTTACGGTGGCGTTCGGAGTGCGGAATTTCGAGGATAGGGAGGCTTGCCTCAAGGAGATCCTGCGGGTGCTGCGCCCGGGCGGAAAGTTCGTGATGCTGGAGCTTGGCGTGCCTTCGTGGCGCATCGTGCGCCGGCTCTACGAATGGTATTTCACCCGCGTGATGCCGCTGATAGGAGGCCGCCTCTCCGGCAACCGCGCGGCTTACAAGTATCTCCCGGCATCGGTGCTGGCCTTCCCGGCCCCTAAAGAATGGACGGCCTTCCTGCGCAGCTGCGGCTTCACTGACGTAAAACACCGCGCCCTCTCCCTAGGCATCTGCCGCCTCTACATCGCCGTCAAACCTTGACGGCCGGTGACCAGTCCCTGGCGGGCGTGTCCACCCCCGGACACGGGCAGGGGGATGGGGCCCGACGGAGACAAGTGGTCGGAGACCACGCAGGAAACGTTGGGAGG
>JAEEXQ010000047.1 GCA_016287875.1 Bacteroidales bacterium
CTACGATTGGCGGAGGGATACTTCCTACGGAGGCGTGCCCTGCGAACTGGTATTCCTTAAAAACGGCCAGCCAGTCTTTACGGTTGCCACCGGCACCGGCAGCTCCGTAAGCTCTTCCCCCGAAACCCACCACATACTGAACGGGCACCTCTACACCGAGTATAATACCGCCTCCGGAACCGTGATATGCCGGGATGGTGCGGAACTGTTCAGCTACCAGGGCCGGGAGATACTCCGGGGGCTTGCCCTGCACGGCGGCTCACTCTATACCCTCGGCCGGGACAAGGCCAAGGGAGGAGTGGTGCTGCGTCGCGATGGCGAGATAGTGCTCCGCCAGGACGGGGGCACGCCCTTCGGGGATTTCAGTTCCTTCAGCCGCAGTACAGGGGCGCTCTATGAGGACTCGGGTAAACTGTGCTTCTGCTTCAAGACCTCATCCGCCTGCTATATGGTGGTGGACGGGGAGATGAGGGATGTGCAGACCGGCGTGAATCCGTCCCGGGTGACGGATATGCGCATCTTCCTGGATCAGCCCTATTATGTGGTGGATTATGGCAGTTCCGTACTTATATTCACTCCCCAGCGGAGTTATGCGATGCCCACGAACGTGCGTTGGAAGGACCCGCACCTGGCTTTCCTGGAGAACCGGCCCTATGTGGCCGCCATCAACGAAAAGGGGGAAGGAGTGTGCAAATCACTGGACGATCTGAGCCGGGCCTACGCCTTCCCGGACCTGTTCGGGGAGGGGATGTTCATCTATCCCCACGCTCGCAGACCCTGGGCGGTCAGCTATTCCCAGGGAAACCTGAAACTGCAGAGGGCGGTTGGGGACCATCTATTCGTAAGGGATTCCAGTTTTTTCTTCGGGCCTGCCTGCGCCTGCATGGCGGGGGAAGCAATCTTCCTGGCGGTTACCCCGCGCGAAGAGGGCCTGCAGCCCTTCGTATGGCACGCCGGCACCCGGACGACTTGCGCCCTGAACGGATATATAACGGGGATAGACGTGCAGGTCAGTCCTCCCAGCTGATGACCCGGCTTTCGTCAGGCTGGACCTCGATCTTCACGCGCAGAGTCTCCTCGGGGAGCAGCTCCTCTATGTTCTCGGGCCATTCCAGCAGGCAGGTGTATCCGCTGTCGATGTATTCGTAGAAGCCTATGTCCAGGGCTTCGGAGGGCTTGGTGATGCGGTAGAAGTCGAAGTGGAACACGGGTTCGCCCGAGGCGGCCCTGTATTCGTTGACAATGGCGAAGGTGGGTGATGACACCGCATCTTCCGCCACCCCCAGCACCCTGCAGATGGCAGTGGTGAAGGTGGTCTTGCCTGCCCCCATAGGGGCGTAGAAGGCAATGATGCGGTTGGGCCCTGTTTCCTCGAGGAAACGTGCCGCCGCCGCGTCGATTTCCGACAGGTTTTTGATAACTATTCTGTGCTGCATCGTCGGCAAAGATACAAATAAAAGGGATTATGTTGATAAATATTATTGGAGCGAAGTGTATCGGGATAGATGCCGTCCCGGTGGAAGTGGAGGTCAAGATAGACCGCGGAATCGGCATACATCTGGTGGGGCTGGCGGACGCAGCGGTGAAGGAAAGCCTGCTGCGCACGGTGACCGCCCTTCAATCGAGGGATTTCCATATCCCCGGGAAGAAGATAGTGATAAACCTTGCCCCGGCCGACCTGCACAAGAGCGGCAGCGGCTACGACCTGCCCATAGCCCTGGGCATCATAGCCGCGTCGGGGCAGAGGGAGCTGTCGGGGCTGGGGCATTTCCTGGTGATGGGCGAACTGGGCCTGGATGCATCCGTCCGCCCGGTACCGGGGGCCCTGCCCTACGCCGAAATGGCCGTTTCCCTGGGCCTGGACGGCTGCATACTTCCCACGATGTCGGCCCTGGAGGCCGTTGAATACCGTTCCGCCAAAATCTACGGAGTGGACGACTTGGAACAGGCAATTTCCATACTGGAGGGGGAGGACAGGGAGGACCTGCTGATATGGAACCGGGAGGTGTACAAGGCCGGGAAGGAATCCCGTCCCAAACCTGACTATATGGATTTCTCGGAGATAATAGGGCAGGAGGCCGCCAAGCGCGCTGCCGAGGTCGCGGTGTCCGGCGGGCACAATCTGATCCTCATAGGCCCCCCGGGCGGAGGGAAGAGCTCGATTGCCAAGGCCATCACCGGCATACTCCCGCCCATGACTCTGGACGAATCCCTGGTGACCAGCAAGATCTATTCGGTTTCCGGCCTGGTCTCGAGGGATGCCGGCCTGATACGCCGCAGGCCCTTCCGCGCCCCGCATTACAGCGCCTCGCTGGCGGCCATAATAGGCGGAGGGAACGGAGGGAACATAGTCCCCGGGGAAATCTCCCTGGCCCATAACGGAGTGCTATTCGCCGACGAGTTCGCCCAGATCCCCAAGTCGGTGACCGAGGCGCTCCGGGCCCCGATGGAAGACAGGAAGGTGGTGGTTTCGCGCTTGCGGGGGAAGATAGAATACCCCGCTTCCTTTATGCTGGTGGCGGCCACCAACCCCTGTCCCTGCGGCTACTATGGCGACGGGGACCGCTGTACCTGCACCGTCGGACAGAGGGTGGGCTACCTCAGCCGCCTCTCCGGCCCCCTGCTCGACAGGATAGACCTCCACGTATGGATGAGCCCGGTAGATACCAAGCGCCTGATCGAGAGGCCGAAATCGGAGAGCAGCGCGGCAGTGGCCGCCAGGGTGGCCGAGGCACGGCGGATACAGAAGGAGCGCTTCCGTGCGGAGGGCATCAGCACCAATGCCGAGATGAACAATTCCCAGATGGAGCGCTTCTGCCCTCTTTCGGACGACTGCAAGAACCTCCTCGAGAAGATAATCGACCGGCTCGGGCTGTCCGCCAGGGCCTATTCCAGGATAGTGCGCATCTCCCGCACCATCGCCGACCTGGCCCACGAGAAGGACATACTGCCGGTACATATTTCGGAGGCGGCTGGGTACCGTTTCCTGGACCGCAGAAATTTCGGGGAACTGTAAAAAAATTTTTGCCGTGTGAGGTGAATGTGTTACTTTTGTATCCCGTTATCAAATTTCTGACACATGGACACGAAGTATATTTTTGTAACGGGCGGGGTGGCATCGTCACTTGGAAAAGGTATCGTGGCGGCATCCCTGGCAAAGCTCCTCAAGGCACGCGGACTGCGTGTGACTATCCAAAAATTCGACCCCTACATCAACATCGACCCCGGAACGCTGAATCCGTATGAACACGGAGAATGCTACGTGACGGAGGATGGAGCGGAGACCGACCTGGACCTTGGCCACTACGAACGCTTCCTTGGTGTGTTCATGTCGAAGGCGAACAACGTCACCACCGGCAAGATATACAACACCGTCCTTACCAAAGAGCGCGAAGGCGCATATCTTGGCAAGACGGTGCAGATAGTTCCCCATATCACCGACGAAATCAAGCGCAGGATGCTGCTGCTCGGCCAGACCGGCAATTTCGACGTGATAATCACCGAGGTCGGCGGCACCGTGGGTGACATGGAGTCGCAGCCCTTCGTAGAAACCATGCGTCAGCTCCAGTGGGAACTGCCCGAGGAAGACTTCCTGAGCATACATCTCACGCTGGTCCCTTACCTCAAGGCTGCGAAGGAACTAAAGACCAAGCCCACGCAGCACTCCGTGCAGGAACTCCAGTCCGCAGGTGTGCATCCCGACATCATAGTCTGCAGGACGGAGAAACCCCTTACAGCCGAACTCCGCAAGAAGATTGCCCAGTTCTGCAACGTACGCCCCGGGCACGTCATCCAATCCATCGATTCCTGGAGCATCTACCAGGTCCCGCTCAACATGGAAGACGAAGGTCTGGACACCCTGGTCGTGAACAAGATGGAAATCACCGACTGCGCACCCAAACCGGATCTCGAAGTGCTGAAGGCTTTCCTGGAGCGCCTCAAGAATCCTCAGCACGAAGTAACCGTCGCCATGGTGGGTAAATACGTGGAACTGCAGGATGCCTACAAGTCCATCCAGGAGTCTTTCGTTCACGCCGGCGCTGCCAACCACTGCAAGGTGAACGTGAAATGCATACATTCCGAGCATATCAACGAAGATAACGTAGCCGAAGTCCTCTCCGGTGCCGATGGCATACTGGTGGCTCCGGGATTCGGCGAGAGAGGCATCCCCGGCAAGATTGCCGCAGTGCGCTATGCCCGCGAGAGGGGCATCCCCTTCTTCGGAATCTGCCTTGGAATGCAGATGGCCGTTGTAGAGTTCGCGAGGGACGTGCTTGGCTACGCCGATGCCGCCTCCGTAGAGATCGATCCTATGACCACCCATCCTGTCATCGACCTGATGGAAGAGCAGAAGAAGACCACTATCAAAGGCGGCACCATGCGTCTTGGAGCCTATGCCTGCAAACTGGTTCCGGGCTCTCTCGCCGCGGAAATCTACTCGGGCAGCGACGTCATCTACGAACGCCACCGCCACCGCTATGAATTCAACGACTCATATAGGGCTGAGTTCGAGCGTGCCGGTATGGTGATCTCGGGTATCAACCCGGACAACGGCCTGGTGGAAATCGTGGAAATCCCTTCACATCCCTTCTTCATCGGTACCCAGTTCCACCCCGAGTTCAAGAGCACGCCCGAATGTCCTCAGCCTATATTCACTGCCTTCGTGAAGGCAGCGTTGGAGCACGGCGGGAAATAGCCCCTAGCTGATGAACAGCAGTTCCCTGTATTTGGGGAGAGGCCACAGTTTATTGTCTACCAGTTCCTCGAGCATGTCGATAGGCTTGCGCAGGGCCGGTAGGCTTTCTGCTATATAGTGGTAGGCCAGGGCCTGCTTGTACCCGTCGGCGATGGCATCGGCTTCGTCAAGGGCCTTCTTCATCGCATCCGTGCGGAGCACCACTTCGTCGATATATTTGCTGACGTCGCCGAGGATCCTGAGTTCGGTGCCGCAGATTTCCAGGTTGCCGTAGATGTCCTTCGCCATTGCGACTTCCTTCATCAGCTTGGCCTTGTATTCCAAGGCGGCAGGGATGATGTGGTTGAGGGCCATGCGCACCATCACGCGGGATTCTATCTGCACCTTCTTGACATAGGTTTCCCACTTGACTTCGTTGCGGGCCTCGAGGTCTTTCTCGGTATAGACGCCGGTCTTGGTGAACATCTCTACGGAGGCCGGTTTTGTGAACTCGCAGAACATCTTGGGGACGTTGGTCTCCACGTCCAGTCCGCGGCGGGCGGCCTCCGAGAGCCACTCTTCGGTATAGCCGTTGCCGTCGAAGCAGACGGTGTCGATTACCGAGGCGATGAGGGGCTTCAGGCTGTCCATTATGGCTACCTGCAAGGTCTTGCCGGCTTTCAGCTCCGTATCTACTACCTTCTTGAAGTCGATGAGCTGCTCGGCCACGGCGGCGTTGAGGGTGGTCATCGCACCTGCACAATTTGCGCTGGAGCCCACGGCGCGGAACTCGAAGCGATTGCCCGTGAAGGCGAAAGGAGATGTACGGTTGCGGTCCGTATTGTCCACGAATATCTCGGGAATCTCCACCAGTCCGAGGCTCTTGCCCTTCTTTCCGGCTATCTCGATAGGAGTGTCGGAGGGGAGCTCCAGGAGCTTGCGGAGCACGTCGGTCATAGTGCGGCCGAGGAAGGCGGACACGATTGCCGGCGGAGCTTCGTTGGCGCCGAGACGGTGGGCGTTGGTGGCGCTGGCAATGCTGGCCTTGAGCAGGCCATTGTGCCTCTGCACGGCTGCCAGCACATTCACGAAGAAGGTTACGAACTGCAGGTTGCCCATAGCGTCTTTGCCGGGAGCTAGGAGCGAGGTGCCGGTGTCGGTGCCGAGGCTCCAGTTGTTGTGCTTGCCGGATCCGTTGATGCCGTCGAAAGGTTTCTCGTGCAGAAGCACCACGAATCCGTGCTTGCGGGCAATCTTGTTCATCAGGTTCATTACTATCTGGTTCTGGTCGTTGGATAAGTTAGTTTCACCGAAGATAGGAGCCAGCTCGAACTGGTTGGGAGCAACCTCGTTGTGGCGGGTCTTGAGAGGGATGCCAAGCTTGTGCCCGGCAATCTCCAGGTCGCGCATGAAAGCCGCTACGCGCGGAGGAATGGCCGCGAAGTAATGGTCGTCCAGCTGCTGGTTCTTGGAGGAGTTGTGCCCGAAGAGGGTACGGCCGGTAATCATCAGGTCGGTACGGGCGGCATACAAGGCTTCATCTACCAGGAAGTACTCCTGCTCCC
Organism: Bacteroidales bacterium; assembly: GCA_016287875.1. GTDB lineage: Bacteria > Bacteroidota > Bacteroidia > Bacteroidales > UBA932 > Cryptobacteroides. The sequence continues at coordinate 6,241 of JAEEXQ010000047.1, forward strand.
ATCCCAGAAAGGAATAGACCTTCTCCACGGCGGGGTCGAAAAGCCGGCAGATGGGAACGGCGGCGTCGCTCACGGCCTTGAGTGCGCGCTTGAGCGGCATCTTGTTGTCCAGGGCTTCGCCGGTGTAGGACACGAATACCGTAGGGATGCAGAGGGTGTCGTCCAGGATGAACACCGGGGAGGTCGGATCCCAGGCCGTGTAGCCGCGGGCTTCGAAGGTTGCGCGAATTCCTCCGCTGGGGAAGGAAGATGCATCCGGTTCCTGCTGCACTAGGGCCTTGCCGTCGAAACTTTCTATGACGCCGCCCTTGCCGTCGTAGTCGATCAGCGAGTCGTGCTTCTCGGCCGTGCCTTCGGTGAGAGGCTGGAACCAGTGGGTGACGTGGGTCACACCGTGCTCCATCGCCCATTCCTTCATTCCGCGGGCAACGCCGTCGGCTTCTTTGCGGCCCAGGGGCTTGCCGCCTTCGATGCAGGAGAGCAGCGCCTTGAGGCTGTCGGCGTCGAGATACTTGGCCATCTTCTTGCGGTCGAATACCAGTTCGCCAAAATAATCGGATGTCTTTCCGGAGGGGACTTCCACCGGAACTTCCTTCTTTACGAAGGATTCTTTAACTAGGTTGAACCTGTCCATAACGATACACATTTTAATGAAACTAACTATATGCGAAAAGGCCGATCCAAAAGGACCGGCCTTGACTTTTATCTTGGAATTAGGGAATAACGAAACTATCGTGCCGTAGACCGGTGTACGCACGAGGAACCCCTCCAAGACTGCTGCTGCTGGCCCTGGAACTGAGCGTATGCGTATGAACGGTTGCCGGTCACGGTTAATTATCTGAAAACTTTCGCAATTTAGTAAAAAAGTTTAAAAACAAAGTGTTTTTGATGTATATTTGTGCCCGTTATGCTAAAATTTTTAACCCAACCTGCTTATAAACAGGAGCAAACCGGACCCGAAGCCGATGCAAAATACAGGAAGATGCGTCTTCAGGTATTCCTCGGAGCCTTCATCGGATATGCCGGATTCTACCTGGTACGAAAGAATTTCTCGATGGCCATCCCGGCCCTTGCCCCGCTTGGTTTCGACAAGACCGAACTCGGCATCGTGCTGTCTATGAACGCTGTCGCCTACGCCCTCTCCAAATTCCTTATGGGAAGCGTATCCGACCGCAGCAACGCCAGGGCTTTCCTGCCCCTCGGCCTCGTGCTTACGGCCATCTCGATGTGTTTCATGATAGTCCCCATCCAGTTCATAGGGGCCGACCATAAGGCCCTTGCAATCCTGGTGATGGCCGTGCTGAACTTCCTCGTGGGATGGTTCAACGGAATGGGCTGGCCTCCTTGCGGGCGCGTGATGACGCATTGGTTCTCGGTAAGCGAGCGCGGTACGAAAATGAGCATATGGAACTGCGCACATAACGTCGGCGGAGCCCTGGTAGGCCCTATGGCAACCTACGGTGCCGTCTGGTTCGGCAGCTGGTTCTATGGCAGTCACGAGGAGCTTTACTTCCTCATAGGAACTTTCGCCTTCCCTGCGGCCGTCGCCTTGTTCATCGCCCTCCTGGCCTACGTGCTGCTCCGCGATACACCGCAGTCCTGCGGCCTCCCTTCCATCGAGAAGTGGCGCAACGACTATCCCAAGAACTATTCCGAGAAGCAGGAAGAGACCCTTACTACCAAGGAGATCTTCTTCAAATACGTGCTTAACAATCGCTTCCTCTGGTACATCGCTTTCGCGAACGCCTTCGTATATATGGTGCGCTACGGTTGCCTCGACTGGGCTCCTACCATCCTCACCGAAAAGGGTATAGACCTTAAGTCGGCAGGCTGGGCATACTTCGCCTACGAGTTTGCCGCCATCCCCGGCACACTTATCTGCGGTTGGCTTTCCGACAAGCTCTTCCAGGGCCGCAGGGCCCTTCCCACCATGCTCTTCATGGGGTTGGTGGCCTTGTTCATCGTGCTCTACTGGCTGTTCATCGACGACCTTACGATGGTAATCATCTCCCTCATAGGAATTGGATTCTTCATCTACGGTCCCGTAATGCTGATCGGCGTGCAGGCCCTCGACCTGGCCCCCAAGAACGCCGCCGGCACCGCCGCGGGCCTTACCGGATTCTTCGGCTACTTCTTCGGAACCGCCATACTTGCGAACGTGGTGATAGGTGCCGTTGCCCAGACCGCCGGCTGGAACCTTACCTTCCTACTGCTGCTGGGCGCGTGCGCGCTTTCCATATTCTTTATGGGACTTACCTACAGGGAGGAACTCTACCTTGTGAAGAATAAGAAGTGATCAAGAAGTATATCATAGTATTCCTTATATCGATGGTGCCGCTGATCGAACTCCGCGGCGCCATCCCTTATGCCGTGGGCTTCGACCTGCCTCTGGTGCCTTCGCTGATACTGGCGGTCATAGGCAATATGCTGCCCGTGCCTTTCATCTTCCTTTTCGCCCGCAGGATACTGGAGTGGGGGAAGGACAAGAAATATATCGGCGGATTTTTCCGCTGGTGCCTGGAGAAGGGCGAGAAGGGTGGCCGTAAGCTGGAGGCCAAGGCCGGCCGGGGGCTTTATGTGGCCTTGCTTCTGTTCGTGGGCATCCCCCTTCCGGGCACAGGCGCCTGGACCGGTACTCTGGCCGCGAGTTTCTTGAATATGGATTTCAAGAAGAGTGTGCTGTATGTGATGTTGGGGGTGTTGCTTGCGGGCGCCATAATGCTGGTTGCATCCTTGGGCGTGTTCGGGGCTATTTCGCTAGCGTCTTAGCGAATTCGGGGCTGACGTAGTTGAAAAGACTGCCGCAGACTTCGGCCGAGAAGGCCATGGCGGTGGGCACCAGCCGGCTCCAGTCATCTTCCGAAAGACTCCTGACGTCATCTTTTCCGAGGCCGTCGCGCACCAGGCCGAAGATTATACCCGCATTGAAATTATCCCCCGCACCTATGGTGGACACCAGATCCGCGACCTTGGCCGTGGGGTAGGTCCTGCGCACTCCCGGCGAGAAAACCTCCGCATCTTCGGCCCCGCGGGTGCAGATGAAATTCGGACACAGGCGGGAGATGCGTTCTTCGTAGAGCCGGGCTGCATCGGAGCTTCCATACAGATTGCGCAGGTCTTCGTCGGATGCGCGCACTATGTCCGCCAGGGCGATGTTGGCTTCGATCGCATCTTGGTTCGCGGGGTGGTTCTTCCGGAAATTCACATCATAATAGACGATGGCGCCGGCCTCCTGCGCGCGGCGGATGAATTCGTGGGTCTGCCTGCCGGTGGCAGGGCTTACTGCGAAAAAGGATCCGAAGATGGCGATGTCGTCCTTCTGTATGGCCGTGTCAGGGGTGCGGAATGGCGGGAGGTCTTTGTCGCGGAAGAATTCGTAGTGGGCGTTGTTGTTTTCGTCCAGAAGGGCCAGCGAGACGGAGCTCTGCCCTTTTTCGCGCTGCATCCCTTCTATGCCCACGCCGTTGCCGGCCATGAACTCGGATACGATGTCCGCCACATAGTCATCTCCCAGCTGGGATTCCATCAGAAGTTTTACGTCGGGGAAAAGCTTGCCTGCAGTGCGGCCAAGAGAGACCATGGAGTTGAATACCGATCCGCCCGGCACCGCCGCTTGCGGCTGAGAGTTCCGGAATACGATATCCAGAACCGTCTCACCAATTCCTATAATTATTCTTGCCATCTCGGAAGTATGTATGCTAAAGCGAGTACTCGTACAGGGCGAAAGAGTTAGGCTCCCTGAGATTAATCTTTATTATGCCCCCGGGGCCAACTTTGGCACGGAAAGGCTTGCCGCTGCCAAGAAGAGGCCTGAACCTGACGCGCTTTCCTTCCGGTAGCCAGGTCTTGATGCAGCCTCTGGCTGTGGGGGTATCTTCACGATAGGCAATAATATAGCCGTGCTTTGAGTCCGTTATGGACTGGAATCCCGTCCAGGAACGGCCGGAAGGCTCTTCTCCAATTGGAAGGATTGTTCCGCCGTGTATGGCCGGAGCAAGTCCATACCACTTCTTAAGTATATCTCCCACATAAAAAGCTTCCTCCGGAAGGTTGGAAGCTTCCATCCATGCCAGGGGTTGCGCGGCAAAACTGACGGCGGCTATGTAGTCGAAGGAGTAGTTGGCCGGGGCAAACATATCCCCCGAAGGATACTTGTCCGTATTGCGCCAGGGGTTAAGGAATTCTATCTGGAAGCGCTCCGGAGCCACATACCGGGACAGTTGCCACAAATTACGCAGAGTCTTGTACGGATAGTAGTTGCCCCAGTCGGAATAGCGGTTCTCCAGAAAGATATTGCCGTATTCCGCGAACCAGTTGTAGCCCATGCGCCGTCCGTTGGTTACGTCCATGTTGAAAACGACATCGTCCCCTGTCTCTTCCCTGACCCTGTCCAGCATGCTCCGGAGATTGCGCTCCGCGGTCTTGCTGGGAATAACCAGCCCGTCTATCTTGAATATCCGTATACCATACTTCTTGTACAAGCCGATGAGCACGGCCGCGTCCCTTTCCCAATCGGCCAGATCCTCCTGCACGCTGGGATTGAACCACAGGCCGATTTCGATGCCCAGACCCTTCGCTTTCTCCACTATCGGCGACAGGCCGTGAGGAAACTTCACCGGGTCTACGTCCCAATATCCGGTGCGGGCCCAGATATCGTCGAAGGAACCGCCCTCAACAACGGAGGCAGGGCTTTTGCCCTGCTGCCAGCCATCGTCTATCTGGTATATTGTGATGCCCAGCCGCGCCGCCTTGTCCAACTCCTGCAGGCAGAACTGCTCGCTCACGCGGCCGTCCTGACTGCGGTCCCCCCAGGTGTTCATCATCACCATATCCATCTGGCGGCGGGCAGTTTTCTGGTAGGAGCGGAGGGCCAGGGCTTCCGAGAAATCATCGGCCCCGGCAACTCCCATTACACAGCCGTAAAGGCGCGTCCACCCATCAGCAAGGATGTCACCGGGCTCGAAGCCAATACGCGTTAGCTGGAAGCGGCCGTTTTTGGTGATGAAGTCCCCCTTCCCGGGACCCACCTGCATGTCCGAGCATGGAGCCTCTTTAAGCATGAACAGACCGGCTCCGGTAACGGCATCACGTGCGAGAAGAAGATTGGCGTCCCAGGGTTTTTCATGGTGATATGAGATGAACCTGTGCTCTTCCAGAAGGCTGTTGTGGACATCTGTCCTGTCGTGGAATTCCACTGCAGTGCAGTGCCAGTTCCGTCCTTTCAGGCAAATCTGATCCAGTACCGGAGTTTCTTCCGGGGTAATGTCCCAGATGCCTTTGATATATGTGTCGCATGCGATGGCCGGAACATTGTCGTAAAGGCGGTATTCCCGGTGGATTTGAACTTTGCCGATGTTGTAGGACACTCTTGATAGGAGGAAGGCTGGAGACCATCGGCCTTCAGGAACCTCGATAACTTCCAGGTGCGCATTTTCCGGAGCTTCTTTTGCCAAGATAAAATCCGGCAGTTCGTGCCAGGATTTCATAGTCCTGCCGCTTGCTTTGTCGGTGAGCCACAAAGTCCTGAGTGCTCCCCCGTTCCAGGCGAACGCACGTTCTATAACGGAATTGCCGACTCGCAGGGTATCATTCTCAAGGCGGGCATAACAAGTATTCTGTGCAAAGGATGATGCCGAGGTTATCAGTAAAGAGAATAGTGTCGTTATTAAATCTTTCATGCTTTGATTCAGATTGTGTGTGCGCACACAAATATAAAAATTCTTTTTATCTTTGTAAAGATAAAAACGATTATGATTCTAAACAAGAAAATAATAGGGGCTGCTTTGTTATGCCTTTCTGCTGCAATATGTGCTTGCGGGATCAGTATTAATCCCTGTATTGACCTTCAGGCTCACAGAGGAGGAGCCGGACGAATGCCGGAGAATACCTTTTCCTCAATGAAGAACGCCCTCGATCTTGGCGCTAACACTCTGGAGATGGATTTGCAATTATCTGCCGATGGTCTTGCCGTCCTGTCCCACGACAATTATTTTCATTATCGCTGTGCAATAAGGCCGGATGGTACCCCTATTCAGAAAGGGGACCCGAAGGAATATCTTTTCACTATGCCCTATGACAGCATCGCAAAGTATGAGGTTGGGCTCAGGTATACTGAACAGTGGCCTGAAAAGAAACTGATATCAGAGCATGTCCCCCTTGCGTCGGCGCTTATTGACTATACTGAAAAGTATGCCTCGGATAATAATATTCCTCTTCCAAATTACAATATTGAAATCAAGTCCTCGGCAGGTGAGGGAGAAGGAAGCTACTGGCCGGATTACAAGACTTTTTGCGATATCTGTATTCCGCTTCTTCTTTCAAAAAACCTTGGTAATCGTCTGATAGTCCAGACGTTTGACGTCCGCTCCCTGGAATATATTCACGCAAGGTGGCCGGAAGTTACACTGGCATTTCTCACAAAAAGAGACACGGATATCAAGGAAATACTCTCCAGAATAAGTTTTTTGCCGGGATGGTGGTCCCCACATTTCAGTGTGGTCACTGCTGAGAATGTTGCCTATTGCCATTCCTTGGGAATAAAGGTCGTTCCCTGGACTGTAGATGAACGGTCCGATATCCTTGCTGTTGCCAATTGCGGTGTGGACGCCATTATTTCAAACTATCCGGATCGTCTGATAGAACTCTTACGTTAGGCGGAGAGGGATACAAGATCCCGTTTGTAGTGATCCCGATGCGACTCGAACGCATGACCCACAGCTTAGAAGGCTGTTGCTCTATCCAACTGAGCTACGGGACCAAAAGGGTTGCAAATATACTAATTTTTCTTGGATGCGTTGCCGTTCTTGAGAATGACGATGCGGAATACATACGACCATATACCCAGAATGATTACCAGCAGGGCGTGAAGCTCGTGGCACAGCGTAGCGAACAGCAGCCCGATTTCCTCGGTGGTGCCATAGAGGCCCATCAGCGAGACTTTCAGCAGGTAGTGATAGGCTCCGATACCGCCGGGCACGGGCACCAGGGAGGCGACGTTACCCAGCGAGGCCACGAACAGTCCGTCTGCCATCAGCGCTCCGGAAAGCTGCGGGATGGCCTTCAGCACGAAGTAGCTCATAAGCATATACATCACCCAGATCATCACTGAATAGATCAGGAAAAGAAGCTTGTTCTTGATCTTCCCGAAGGTCTTGAATCCTATGAGGAAGCCTTCCAGGGTGCTGTTCAGGCGCCCGAAGAAACGGCTGCGGTTCCTGAACCTGCGTATGCAGAAAAGGCTCCCGGCAATCAGCAGTATCAGTATTCCAAGGATCCAGAGTATGATGACGTGCGTGGTGAGAGGATGCCAGATGTTGTCCACGAAGAATCCTCCGAAGCGGCCCCAGGCGAAGATCAAGGAGATGGCGAACATCAGCACTATGGCAAGCACGTCCCAGGCGCGCTCCATTATGACCGTTCCGAACACGGTCTGGTAGGGGAGTTTGGCGGTCGTCAGCAGGGCGGTGCGCACCAGGTCACCGGAGCCGGGGATGGCGATGCTCACCATTCCGCCGATGTTGTTGGCGTCCCAGACTTTACCATAATGGATGTCGTTGTCGAGGGGGTGTATCAGCTGGGTCCAGCGCAGGGCGCGGAACACCAGGGCCAGATAGCCGGCAACCAGGAACAGAAATATCCAACCCCACCTCGTAGCCTTGAGCCCTATCAGGAATTCGTGCCAGTCGATCCCTTTGAATGCGAGCCATACGAGCAAGCCCGCGAGGCCGAAAGACAGGACGTATTTAAGTATATTGACAAGCTTTTTTTTCACAAGAGGCAAAGTTAGTCATTATCCCGAGAATTTTACGTATTTTTGTTAATCAAATGCAACGGATATGAAGTCGATTTTAGGAATAGGCAACGCACTGACGGACATCTTGGCAATACTGCCCGATGATACCCTTCTCAAGGAGTACCATCTGCCCTTGGGGAGCATGCAGCACGTCGATATGGAAACCGGGGACCGTATCTGGTCCGCCCTCAAGGAGGTCGGAGTGAAGTACGTCCCGGGCGGATCCGCCGCGAACACCATCACCTGCACCTCCATCTTCGGAATGCCCTCCGGATATATAGGCAAGATAGGGGATGACGAGCTGGGCCAGCTCTTCAAGAGCACTATGGAGCAATTCGGGGTCAAGACCACCATGCTCCACAGCGACAAGTCTTCCGGCCGTTGCATGGTGTTCATCACCGGTGCCAACGCCGAGCGCACCTTCGCCGACTATATGGGCGCTGCGCTGGAGATGGGCCCTGAGGACCTCCGTCCCGAGTTTTTCGAGGGTTACGACTACTTCCATATCGAGGGATATCTGGTGCAGAACCAGGACCTCATCGCCAAGGCTGTACAGATGGCCAAGGATGCCGGCTGCATCATCTCCATCGACATGGCCTCCTACAACGTGGTGGAAAGCAACAACGCCTTCCTCCATAATCTCATCGACAAATACGTGGACATCGTCTTCGCCAACGAATCCGAGTGCCGGGCCTTCACCAAGGTCGAGGGTGCCGAGGAGGGCCTGCGCGAACTCGCCCGCCACTGCGACATCGCGGTGGTCAAGGTCGGGAAGGATGGCAGCTGGGTCAAGAGGGGTGAGGAGGAGTACTACATCCCCGCCTGGCCTGCGACTCCCATCGACGGCACTGGCGCAGGGGATACCTACGCCGCCGGCTTCCTCTACGCCCATTCCCAGGGCCTTCCGCTCAAGGTCTGCGGGGAGATAGGTTCGATTATCGCCGCCAAGGTCGTGGAGGTGGTCGGAACCAAGATAGATGTCCCCCGCTGGAGGGATGCCAAGCTCGAAATCCGTGATCTTATCTCCAAAGCCAATGGCTAGATTCCTGGTAGATACCATACTCCGCTGGGCCGCCAGCAAGGAAAGCACTTCGCTTATGCGCCTCTCCGACATCTCGCAGGTGACGGTGGTGCTGGACGGGGATGACCCCTCCGTGGGAGAGGTCGCCCACGTGGTGAAGAGTTTCTTCGCGGCCAAAGGGATGCAGCTGGTGCTCGTCGAAGCGCGTCAGCACCGTTGGGTAAAAGCCCATCGCGACACCCAGGTCCTCCTGTCGCTGGTGCCTTGGAAAGGCTTTTTCTTCGAACTTGCCATCCGCCGCAGCCGCGCCCGCTTCAAGATCGGCCGCGCCCAGCTCCCCGCCGAACCCTTCGACCTGGTCGTCTCCGACCCCTCAGGCACCCGCTACTCCCAGATCGACATCTTCCGCCGCATGATGGAAATAATCGCCAATCTCCAGAAATAACGCCATCCCAGGGCTTTTTGCCGTTTTGGGTTGGGGGGCGTTCTTCGTTTTGCTTTGGTCTTTTCACCGTTCCGGCCTGGGTCCTTCCTCGTTCTGCCCTAGCCCTCCTTCCGTCCTGGTCCGGGCCCTTCCTCGTTCTGCCCTGGACCTTTCACCGTTCTGCCCTGGCGCTCCCCGTCCCGCCTAACCCCACCCCCGTCATGCCCGGTCCCTCACCATCATGCCCGGCCCCGACCGGGCATCTTCCCCACGCCATGCAGCACCTAACCTCCTGACTATCAATACTTTCCCGGCGGGAGAATCGGCAAATTTCACCGATTCTCTTTCCGGTAATCCTCTGACTGTCAATCACTTGGCTGCTGCATAGAATCTTGGCTACTGGATATGCTTAGCTGGTGCATACACTCGCCTGCCACATATGTTTGCCTGCAGCATACTCTTGCCCGCCACATAAACTTGCCCGCCCCATGACAATTGCTAATTAGAGCGCCGGCATAAGCTCCTAGGTGTTCCTGGTCTGCAAAAAAAATGCAGACCAGGAACAAAAACGCCCGAAATTGTTCCCGGTCTGCCAAAAACTTGCAGACCAGGAACACCCACCCCTTCTCCGTGGCAAACCATGATCACACACCCCTTCTCCCCAGCAGACCGGAATCACCACCCAGACTTCCACCACGTTTCACTGGGCAAGGTCTGATTTCATAGTGGGGACCTTGCCCATTGGAAGTGCCTGGGAGGCCGAAATGCGGGCAAGGTGTCGCCCCTGAAATTAGACCTTGCCCATTGGAAGTGCCTAGGTGGCCGAAATGCGGGCAAGGTGTCGCCCCTGAAATTAGACCTTGCCCATCAGAGTGCGGTTGGTGGGCA
>JAEEXQ010000048.1 GCA_016287875.1 Bacteroidales bacterium
GCTGGAGAGGGCTGCAGCGATGTTTCCGGGCACTTCCGACTGCTTGACGAAGCCCGAGAAGGAGCTGTACGAAAACACGTCTCCGCAATCGTCCTTGATCCAGAGCAGGCCATCGTCGCCGAAGGTCAGGGAAACAATATTGTTGCTCTGAAGGTCCCCTTTTTCGACGGTATATGAGAAGGCCTTTCCGTTCTTGCCCACCCGTACCAGCCCCCTGGCCGAGGTGGCGATCCAAAGGGAGCTGTCGGCAGGGCTAATTGCCGATGTGTTAACGTTTTGTGATTCTGAAACCATGTTTCAAAAATAAACACTATATTTGGAAAAACAAAAATTTAGAGATGAGAAAATTCCTTGCCCTTGCCGCAGCTTTATCGTTTTCCCTTTTCCTGAATGCCAAAGAATACACCGTCGCCTCGCCCGACCAAGGGCTGAAAGTGACCGTGCAGACCGGGGAAAAACTTCTCTGGAGCATCTCCCTCGACGGGAAGGTCCTGCTCTCCCCCTCCGAAGCATCCCTCAACCTCGGGGACGGAAGCACGATGGGCTCAGGAACCAAATTCCGCAAGGCGGTACGGAAGAGCGTCTCCCGCACGGTCGATGCCCTGTTCTTCAAGAGGTCGTCCGTCCTCGAAGAATACAACGAACTCCGCCTCCAGGCCAGGGATTTCGATTTCGTGGTAAGAGTTTTCAATGACGGTGCCGCATATCGGTTCGTAACCAGGAAGACCGTCAACATCGTAAGCGAGACTGCCGACTTCGTCTTCCCCGAGGACCATACAGCCTGGGTCCCCTATGCGAGAATCAGCCGGAACGGAGATCCGTTCTTCAACTCGTTCGAGAATCACTACGAGCGCATCCATCTTTCCGAATGGGACAAGACAAGGATCGCCTTCCTGCCCATAACTGTCAGCGGCACAGACGGAGTCAAGCTCTGCATCACCGAGACCGATCTCAGGAACTATCCGGGAATGTATCTGAGCAATGCCGATGGCGATAAAAAACTGCAGGCCGTCCACGCCGGCTATCCCAAAGAAGTCGAGCAGGGCGGGCATAATATGCTGCAGGGCGTGATAAAGGCCCGCGAGCCTTACATCTACCAAGGCGAGAAGGGAGCGGACCTGCCCTGGAGGGTGGTGGTAGTTGCCAAGGAAGACAGGAAATTGGCCGACAACGACCTGGTATGGCGCCTGTCAGCCCCTTCTACGGGGGATTATTCCTGGGTACGCCCCGGAAAAGTGGCCTGGGACTGGTGGAATGACTGGAACATCACCGGCGTCGATTTCGAATCCGGGGTCAACAACGACACTTACAAGTACTACATAGATTTCGCGTCCGAGAACGGAATCGAATATGTAATCCTGGACGAGGGCTGGTCGGTCAAGAATGCTGCCGACCTTATGCAGGTGGTCCCGGAAATCGACCTTCCTATGCTCTGCAAATACGCTGCGGAAAGAGGAGTGGGATTGGTGCTGTGGGCTGGATACTGGGCCTTCAACCGCGATATGGATGCCATCTGCGAACATTACTCCAAGATGGGCGTGGTGGGCTGGAAGATAGATTTCATGGACAGGGACGACCAGCGTATGGTGGCCTTCTATGAGAGGGCGGCACGCACCGCTGCCAAATACCATCAGTTCGTGGATTTCCACGGAGCCTTCAAGCCTTCGGGGCTTACCCGCACATATCCCAACGTGCTCAACCACGAGGGTGTGGCCGGCCTCGAGAACCTGAAATGGGCAAAAAAGGGATACGACCAGGTAACCTACGACGTCACCATCCCCTATGTCCGTCTGGTGGCCGGGCCCGCCGATTACACCCAGGGAGCTATGCGCAACGCCACCAGGAACAACTACTACCCCTGCAACTCCGAGCCTATGAGCCAGGGCACACGCTGCCGCCAGCTGGCCGAATACGTGGTCTTCGACGCACCCTTCACTATGCTCTGCGACTCCCCCAGCAACTATATGAAAGAGCCCGAATGCACCGCCTTCATTGCCTCCATTCCTACGGTATGGGACGAAACCATCGCCCTTGACGGCCGTATAGGAGAATATGTGGTGATGGCCAGGCGCAGCGGTTGCAAATGGTATCTGGCAGCGATGACCGACTGGAACGAAAGGGATATCACCATCGAAATCCCCGCCGGCATTCCTGACGGTGCCGAGGCCACGCTCTGGCGCGATGGCGTAAACGCCCACCGCAACGCCCAGGACTACAAGAAAGAGAAGGTCCGCATCCAGGGCGGAAGCATCTCCGTCCACCTCGCCCCCGGCGGCGCCTGTGTGCTGGAATTCTGAATGAGTCAAAAACGAAAAATGCCAGGCATGCAGCCTGGCATTTTTCGTAGCCTCTACAGGAATCGAACCTGTATTTAAGGTTTAGGAAACCTCCGTTCTATCCGTTGAACTAAGAGGCCATACTGCGGCCGATGCCGCAATCAATTACTTCTCGTCCTTGACGATGATCTGACGTCCGCGGTAGTAACCGCACTCAGGACATACCCTGTGATACATTACGGTAGCACCGCAATTAGGGCAGGTAGCAAGAGTAGGAACGGGAGCGAAATCGTGGGTACGACGCTTGTCCCTGCGCTGCTTTGAAAGTTTGTGTTTCGGATGTGCCATTGTTCTATATTTTATTTATTGTTATTTCAAAATGTCCTTCAGCGCTGCGAATGGGCTGCTGCTTGCTGCTGCCTCCTCTGACGCCTCCTCGGTACTAAGGTACTTCAGGGCCTCGGGATTGCACTCCCCTTCGGGATGCACCCTGCGCATAGGCAAGGAGATGCAGGTGTAATCGTACACGAACTGGGTCAGATCCAACTCGGGAGAGCCATCGGGGATCATCACGATCTCCCTGTCGCCGGCATCGGCCGTTTCCTCTCCTTCGCCGAACTTCACGCTCAGCTTGAAACCCGTATCGACTCCCAGTTCCAGCTCCTCCAGACATCTGTCGCAGAGGACGGTGACCTTTCCGCATATGGAAGCATCCACACCGAAAAAGCGCAACGACTTTTCGACGTGCACGTCCACCACGAGATCCGCATCGAGTATCTCCGAGTTTCCGCAGTTGCCAAAGAACTTTCCATCGGCACGCCAGTTAAACTGTGTGCCGCCTTGTGTCAGGCCACTAAGGGGTATAACAAAGGGTTGCAAAGGTACGAATTTTTTTTCTATTATCAATCAGCGTTGTCACTATTTCTTTTACGCGCAAGGGGATCCAGCAGAATCTTGCGTATGCGCATATGGTGAGGGGTGACCTCCACGAGCTCATCCTCCTGTATGTATTCCAAAGCCTCTTCCAGAGAGAATTTGATTGCGGGAGGCAGGATGATTTTCTCGTCGGAACCGGCGGCACGCACGTTGGTGAGCTGCTTGGCCTTGCAGATATTGATGTTCAGGTCGCGCTCGCGGGTATGCTCGCCCACGACCTGTCCGGCATAGATTTCCTCGCCGGGTTCGACGAAGAAACGTCCGCGGTCCAGCAGCTTGTTCATAGAGTAAGCCTTGGCTTCACCGGTCTCCAGCGACACCAGGGAGCCGTTGCTGCGGTGCTCGATCTCTCCCTTGTAGGGCTGATAATCCTTGAAGCGGTAGGCAACTATGGCCTCGCCCTGGCTAGCAGTAAGCAAGTTGCTGCGGAGGCCCATCAGGCCACGGGTAGGAATCTCGAACTCGAGCAATGTCCTGTCACCGCGGGGTTCCATACGCAGGAGGGCGCCCTTGCGGCGGGTGGATATCTCTATGGCCGCGCCGACGAATTCTTCCGGAACCTCTATCGACATCTCTTCGATAGGCTCGCAGCGCTGCCCGCCTATGGTCTTGTCGAGCACCTTAGGCTGGCCGACCTGCAGTTCGAATCCCTCCCTGCGCATAGTCTCGATAAGCACCGAGAGATGCAGCACGCCACGGCCGTAAACCACGAAGGAATCGGCGGTGAGGCCGGGTTTGACGCGCAGCGCGAGGTTCTTCTCCAGCTCCTTCTCAAGACGGTCCTTGATGTGGCGGGAGGTGACGAACTTGCCATCCTTCCCGAAGAAGGGAGAGTTGTTGATGGTGAAGAGCATGCTCATCGTAGGCTCGTCCACGGCGATGGGCGGCAGAGCCTCGGGATTCTCGAAATCGGCAATGGTATCTCCGATTTCGAATCCGTCGATACCTACCACGGCGCAGATATCTCCGCAACCGACGGCATCTATATTGGCCTTGCCCAGACCCTCGAAGGTCATGAGCTGCTTGATCTTATGCTTCTGGATCACGTCGTAGCGCTTGCACAGGCTCACCTGCTGGCCGGTACGGAGTGTACCGCGGGTAATCTTGCCGACGGCGATACGGCCTACGTAAGGGGAATATTCCAGCGAGGAGATGAGCATCTGGGGAGTACCCTCCACCACTGCGGGGGCAGGGACTTCCTCGAGGATGACATCCAGCAGGGCGGTAATGTCGTTGGTGGGCTTGCGCCAGTCGAGCGACATCCAGCCCTGTTTCGCGGAACCGTAAACAGTCTTGAAATCAAGCTGTTCTTCGGTGGCGTCCAGGTTGAACATCAGATCGAAGACCTCTTCCTGCACCTCGTCGGGACGGCAGTTGGGTTTATCGACTTTGTTGATGACGACTATGGCTTTCTTGCCCATCTGGAGGGCTTTCTGCAGCACGAAACGAGTCTGAGGCATACAGCCTTCGAAGGCATCGACCAGCAGCAGCACGCCGTCCGCCATATTGAGCACGCGCTCGACCTCGCCGCCGAAATCGCTATGCCCGGGAGTGTCTATGATATTGATTTTTACATCCTTGTAAGTGACGGATACGTTCTTGGCGAGGATGGTGATACCGCGCTCGCGCTCCAGGTCGTTGTTGTCAAGGATGAGCTGCCCGAGATTCTCCGGCTGACGTACCAGGTTGGCCTGATAGATCATACGGTCCACCAGGGTGGTCTTACCGTGGTCGACGTGGGCAATGATGGCTATATTCCTTATCTCTTGCATATACGTGAAATTCAGGGCGCAAAGATAGCAAAAAAAAATGAAGGCTGGCGTTTGGCCGGCCTTCATTATAAATTATTTGCGGACTCAAATTACTGCTTCTCGATGATGACAGCACGGTTGAGTTCGGGAGTTGCGAACCTGTCCTTACCGTTCCACTCGACTACGGTGATGTTCTCGCGGCTTACGCCGAGCTCATCGATGAGAGCGTAGACGGTCTTGGCGCGCTCTTCAGTGAGCTGCTTGTTGCGGGCCTTGGAACCGGTGCCGGTGTCAGCGCTACCGTTAAGGGTGAACTTAACGTTGTTGCCACGGGCGATGATGTTCTTGATAGCGTACTCGGCGTGTGCCTTCTCGGTCTTGGTGAGAGTGCTCTTGCCAATCTGGAAGTAAACGATGACGGGCTCGTCGAAGAGACCATCGACATTTGCCTTGGCAGCCTTCTTGGCTTCGTCAACAAGCTGCTTTGCCTCGTCCTCAGCCTTCTTGGCAGCGGCGTTGGCATCGTCAGCAGCCTTCTGTGCGCCGGCGACCTTAGCCTCGGCAGCATCCTTAGCGGCGTTTGCAGCAGCGATAGCGGCGGCAGCAGCGGCAGCGGTGGTGCTTACGCGGGTCCAGTCAGCACGGTTGAACTTGTATGCTACACCGAGGGTAGCGTAAGGGAAGGTGACGAACTTACCGAAGTTGGCGCTGTACCTGATACCAGGAGCAAGGTTAGCACCGATTTCGAGGTTGATGTCGAAGTTGTCGCAGAGACGGAAGTTGTTGATGATACCAGCCTCAACTCCCCACTCAGCACCAGCGGCCTCATCCTTGAGGACACCGACACCTGCGAAAGGAATGACATCCCAGATGCGGCACTCTTTGTAACCGGCAACGAGGTTGGAGAAGTGGAGGAGAGCGTCAGCCTTGAAGAAGTTGAAAGCCTCTTTGTTTCCATCAACCTTGTTGTTGAGACCACGCCATCCGAAACGGAATCCGTATTCAGGGGAGATCCACTTGCCGAGATCAATCTGAGTTGCAAGGCCAGCAAATTCAAAACCACCCTTGGCGACATCCCAAGTGGAGTTTACGCCACCTGCGAGACCGACATACCAGTTGTCGAAGAACTTGTTGGTTTCATAGCCACCGAATTTGGTGTTTCCATTCTCATCCTTGTTGGTTTCCTGCGCGAAAGAAGCAACGCTGATAAGAAGAGCGGCAGCAATAGCAAAAAACTTTTTCATACTTTTTTTGTATTTAGTTAACTAAAAAAATTAATACAAATCTTGCCTACAAACGCGTATAATCGCGTTGCAAATATAGAAAGAATATATTAAAAACCAAAAATATTAACACTTTATACACACTTTATATAACTTTTATCTGATCGGTCCTCAACCAACCCTCCCTTCCGTCGGCCAGACGGATCTTGCTCCAATCGCCTACGGAGTCAAGTAATTCTAACTCAGTACCTTCGTGCAAAATGAACAGATCCTTGGTGTCGGAACCGGACGGAGCGCTCCTTACGGAAACCACCGGACGGGTCACCACGGCATCGTCGGCCCTCATAAAGTCGCGCTTCTGCCAGGCGGCGAAGCTAAGTGCCAATACCATAAGCACAAGCGCAGCCGCGCCACCGAAAAATCCCCATTTGCGGGCCCCTGAACTACGGGAAAGCAGGAAAATGAGCACGAGGGCCAGGACGGCGGCCAGCAGCACGACGCTGATCCAGGCCCAGGCATCGGAAGGCAGGCACCAGCAGAGCTTCCGCATCCATCCCTTCAGGAAGAACTCCGGCACGGAATCTATCCTGTCCTGCGTCAGCGAGCGGGCGAACTCCAGGTTGAAACGGGCATCTCCATAGGAAGGATCGAGTTTGAGAGCGCGGGAATAATATAGTATGGCATCTCCGATGCGCTCCTGGCGGAAGTATGCATCCCCGAGATTGCAGCAAAGTTCGGGTGAACTCAATCCGAGGGCCTCGATGGCGGACCAGGCGCGGGCTGCATCTTCCCAATTGCCGTCGGCATAGGCAGAGACACCCACGGTCCAGAGTGAATCCGGATAGGAGGATGCGGCCTGGGCCGAGAAGGGCAGCACCAGCATCAGCAGGGCCAGCACGGCCCCGGCGGCGGATTTGTTCTTTTTCATGGAGGAATCTATGGCGGAAATGGCCGAAACGGACTTCTCGTAGAGGGAATTCATTTCGGTATTATCGGCTGCAGGGGCGTAGCGGGCGTATTCGCAGGCATCGAGCAGACCGGTGAAATCGGAACTCAGAGCTTCCGGGACCCCGGCCTCGAGCAGTTTGGACGCAATTATGTCGTGGCTCTGCTCGCCGGCATCGAGGGCGAACTTGTCGGATATGAATCCCAGCAGGGCCTTATGCAGCTCCTCGTAGAATGCCGTGGAGAGATTCTTATGGAGGAATTCCCCGGCCAGGGCAAGGCGCTTGCGGGCCATCTTGGTGGCGGCGCGGTTGCGGCTGCCGGCCACGTCGGCGCGGCGGGCGGCGCTACGGCGCAGCAGGTACCAGGAGACGGCCGCGGAAAGAATCATCAGCACGGCCAGCACCCAGAAGAGAGCGGAGAACACGAAGAAGCGCCCCTCTCCCGAAAGGGCGGGAAGCTTGGTCGAGATGAAACGGATGTCGCTTCCAAGGTCCTTGACGTCGCGGCGGGTCTGCACCAGCTGGCCGCCGGGAGCGGCGGAAGAACTCTCCATACCGGCTCCTCGGGCAACGGAAAGATGCAGGGGGCCGGAACTGAGGGTGACATACTTGCCGGTGGAAAGGTCGAAGTAGCTGTACTCCACGGGCCCTATCTCGAAATCCCCATGGCTGCGGGGGATGAAGGGATATTCGAATACCCGGCTGCGGCCGGAATCGGTGGATTTTACGTCATACACTTCGAAATCCGGAGGGAAGGATATCTTGGGGGCGGTCAGCAGGGGAAGATTCCCGCTGCCGCTCACCGTCACCTTGAGCGAGGCGGCTTCGTGGGCCTTCAGCGAATCCCTGGTCAGTGCAGCCTTGAGCTCGAAACGGCCTACTCCCCCGCCGAAAGAGGCCGGGGCACCGGCGGGCAGGGAAGAGACGTGCAGGACGACAGGCTGGGTGCTGACGCGCTTGCGGACCTGCCGGTAGCTATCCTGGAAGAAACTGTCGAAGATGCTCCCGGATGATGAGGATGCCGCGCGGACGTTCACCAGGCAGACCAGTTCTGCCGGATCTATGGTGAAGTCCCCGGGCTTCTGGGGTATGAGGTTCCAGCTGCGGATGACGGCGGTGTTGAATATCTCCCCGCCTACGTTCTCCCTCTTGAAATCTATGTTCGAAGGTGCCTGCAGTTCCTGGCTCCAGAATCCGTTGAAAGAAGGGAAACGGGCATCCTCGAAACCTGCGATGTTAACCCTCTGGTAGAGCTTGAGGGTGGCGGTGATCCCCTCTCCCACATACGCCCGGTTCTTGTTGACTATCAGGCGCATATATATGTCGTCGGAAGATATGGACGCGCTTCCCTGCGCCGCGCTGCTGCCCGACGCGCTCCCTTGTTGCCTGGCGGAGCCGGACTGGCTCTTGGCGCCGCCGCCAGAAACAACTTCAATGGTGAAAGGCTTGGAACTCAAGGTCTTGCCCTGCACGGTGGCGGTAGCGGCCGGCAGGCTGAAGGAGCCGGCGTGCACGGGCATCAGCACATAGGTATATGAGTTGGTAACGCTCTTGGAGCGCTTGCCGTTGACTATGCTGGTGGAAGAATATGTGCTTTTCTGAGGCCCCCAGACAAGTTTGAAGCCCTCGCCGGGGTTCCATTCGAACGAACTGACGGAGTGTTCTCCTTCGACGGAGAAGGTCACGTTGAACTGCTCGTCGGCCGCCACCAGATTGGGGGCATCGACACGCAGGGTCTGAGCGCCCAGCCCTATGGCCGGGAAAAGCAATGAAAGTATGAGGATCAATCTTTTCATAGGTTACCAATACTTCTCTTTGAACCGTGATTTGGACTTGTCGACCTTGGACTTCTTGTCATCTACCTTCTTCTTGGTCTCCCTGTCCATTCCCTCGACAGCCTGGAGCATCTGGGAGGCTTGCATCGGCGACAGCCCTTCTCCATCCACCTTCGGGATATCATAGGACTGGGGCACTTCTTCAGGTTCCGAATCGGGGTCAGGTTCCTGGCCGCCGCCGTCCTGCCCGTCGTCCTTGTTCTTGTCCTTGTCCTTGTCCTTATCGTCGTTGCCGCCCGCAGAACGCCCCAGCTTGCTCTTGGCATACACGTAGTTCTCCTTTGCATCCATATCGTCCGGATGCATCAGCAGATACTCCCGGAAGGCCTTCACCGCCGCGCCGTAATCCTGGTTCTTGATGGCGGTATCCCCGAGATTGAAATAGTAATCGTCGGCGCGGTCGTGAGCAGGTGCCGTTTCCTTTATGGTCTCCAGGGCTTTTGCCGCGCCCTGGTAATCCTCCTGACGATACAGCGACGAGGCGAGGTTGTACTCCCCCGCGAACGACAGGCTGTCCTTAACGACGGCCCTGCGGTAATCTATCTCCGCATTCTTGTAATCAGCTTTGCGGAACTTGCGGTTGCCTGCGCGCACTTCCTTCCTGTCGACCTGGGCCGAAAGGGGCAATGCGGTGAGGATCAGCAATATGCACAGTATTCTTTTCATTCGAACAGCCTCCTTTTCCAGCGCCTGGAACCTATCAGCATCTCTATGACGAAGAGGACCAGGGCTATCGCGAAGAAATACATATATTCCTCCTCATATTCTTCGAAGACGACCGACTTGTAGGCCTCCTCTTCCAGTTTCCTGAGATCGTTGATTATGGGATTCAGGCCGAATTCTTCGTTGCCTGCGTGGATGTATGCCCCCTTGCCGGCGCGGGCGACATTCTTGAGGGTCTCTTCGTCGAGATGGGTTACCACGATGTTCCCTTCCCTGTCCTTGAGCAATTCCCCGTTCACGGAGATAGGCTCCCCGCGCAAGCTTCCCACGCCTATGGTATAGACCTTGATTCCCATCCCGGCGGCCTGGCTGGCAGCTTCCACCGGATCATCCTCGTGGTTTTCGCCATCGGAGATGACTATGATGGCACGGCTCTTTTCGCTCTGGGCGCTGAAGCCGCGTGCGGCCAGCGTTATGGCCTCGCCCAAAGCCGTTCCTTGCACCGGCATCGACTCGGTGGTGATGCTGTTCAGGAACATCTTGGCGGAGATATAGTCGTTGGTGATGGGCAGCTGCACGAAGGCCGAGCCGGCAAAGATCACGAGGCCTATGCGGTCCTTCTGCAACTTGTCGGTAATACGCGATACGGCGAGCTTGGCACGCTCCAGACGGTTGGGAGAGTAGTCCTTGGCAAGCATCGAATTGGATACGTCCAGACATATCATTATCTCCGCCCCGCGGGTTTCCTTCTCCTGCAGCTTGGCACCGATCTGCGGACGCGCCAGACCTATCACGAAGAAGAGGAATGCCAGGTCGAAAAGGACCACCCGCACCCAGCCTTTGGCCCCGGACCAGGAGGGCATCAGCTCCCTTACGAGATCCTCGTCGCCGAGGCGGCGCAGGCGCTTCTTCCGCTGCGAGCGCATCAGCGCGTAGAGCAGCGGGATCAGGGGCACCAGCCAAAGCAGTGCGAGGTATTGATGATTAGCGAATATCACCATTACGGAAGCCTCCTTATCGATAGTCTCAGGGCAAGTTCGAGCAGCAGGCAGACAAGCGCCCAGAAGGCGAACTTACCAAATAGTTCTTTATAGACGGGGAAGCTGTCCACGGTGGTGCGGGCCTTCTCCATCTGGTTTATCTCCGAGTAAATCTCGGCAAGCTTGGTGTTGTCGGTGGCCCTGAAATAACGGCCGCCGGTACTTTCGGCGATCTGCCCCAGCAGATCCTCGTCGATTTCCACCGCCATATTCCTAAGCTCCACGCCCCAGGGAGTCATCACCGGATAAGGAGCCTCTCCGTGCTTGCCCACTCCGATGGTGTAAACCCTTATCCCATACATCTTTGCGAGCTCGGCGGCGTTGAGCGGGGTAATCTCCCCAGTATTGTTCATACCGTCGGTGAGCAGTATGACCACGCGGCTCTTGGCCTCCGATCCCGAAAGCCGGGAAACCGCCGTAGCCAGGCCCCGCCCTATCGCCGTTCCGTCGGCGATCAGATCGGTCTGGACATCCTTCATAAGGTTGATAAGCGTCGCCCGGTCGGTGGTCAGGGGGCACTGGGTGAAGCTTTCGCCCGCGAACACCACTATCCCGATCCTGTCGGATACTCTCTGGGAGATGAACTCCACGGCAATATTCTTTGCGGCGGAGATACGGTCGGGCTCGAAGTCCCTCGCCAGCATACTGGTAGAGACGTCCATCGCCAGCACTATGTCGATTCCCTCGGTATCCACCCTTTCGGTTTCGGTAGATGAACGGGGACGGGCCAACGCCACGATTATGAGGCAGAGGGCCGCCATGCGCAGGATGAAGGGCAGATGCCTCAGCCACTCCATCACCGACCTGCCTCCGGCCGCCCAAGGATGGAGCGAAGAAACCCTCATATGGGGCCTGCGGCCGCGTACTTCCATCCATATGTAATGGACGAGGAGCAGCAGCGGAACAATCAGCAGGAAGAACAGGGCGGGATTCTCAAAGAACATCGGATTCCGGCTCCTCCTCAAGCCCGCTGCGGTAGGTATCGCTAACGAAACGCACTGCCGTCGGCAGCACCTTGGCATTATAATCGTCGGGAGCCGTGTACTTCGCGAATTTCACGAAGTCGGCGGTATCGAAAAGATCCCTGGTTTCCCCATAGAGGTCGGGAGTTATGTCCTTGGAGCCCTTCAGGGCATCGAACAGCTCGGCCGTGGTCATCTCCTGGGCATCCACCCCGAAACGCGCGACGATGTACGACTTGAGGGTATCCGTGACCCCGGAATAGAAGGCTTTCTGCTTCTCCGGCTGCCAGAACTTATCTCCCCTGTACTTCTCCAGGTTGCGCAGCGCGATGATGTGCGGAGGATCCTTGGAGAGTTTCTCTTCAACCTTCCTCCTGTGGGAGCGGATGAGGAATATGGCCAGCACCGCCAACCCTGCCAGCAGAAGTCCTCCGGCCACCCAGGGGAAAATCTCCGCAAAAGTGAGCGGATAGACAACCTGGCCCTTTATGTCGTGAATCACGAAGGTGGCGGTATCGATGGGGACGTCCTTCACCACGAATGCGGGAGGGGCGGAGAACACCAGGGTGTCCTCCTGGTCGCTGCGGACTATCTTGATAGGATTGAGAGAAATCTTCAGCTCATCGAAAAAGGCCAGGACCACGCTTCCGCGGATGTTGACGTAGGGGCGGTAGGCCTTGGTGCTGTCTTCCTTGTCCCGGGCGACATAGACCCTCAGGGTATCGATTTTCCAGTCGCGGACGACGGTGGCATAGTCGGTGGAGAATGATTTGAAATCATTCAAGGTTAAGCTGACCCCCACAGGCAGGCTGTCCAACTCGAAACCATATTCCAGCTGGTCTCCCACCAGAAGCGTATCCCTCTGCTGGAGATGCTTGGTGTAAGCGGGGCCCTGGGGAACAAGGTCCAGCATCAACGACAATATGATTGCAAGAAGCTTCATCGTCTGTTAAAGAGAGCCATCAGCCCCTTGACATAGTCGGAGTCGGTGGCGATTTCCACATTATCAACTTTATATCTGTTGAACAGCTGTTTTTCGGCCGAGGCGAGCGTGGAGAACCACTGCGAATACGCTCTGCGGGTGGCTGCGCTGGCAGTGTTCACCCACATCGAGCGGCCGGTCTCGCTGTCTTTCACATTTACGAATCCCACATTCACCAGGGCCTTTTCGCCGGGGTCGGTAACCTTGATTACCGAGAGGTCGTGCCGGCCTGCAGCCACCTTGAGGGCATCCTCGTAACGGGGATGGCCGGCGGCGTCCGCATCCAGCATATCGCTCAGCAGGAATGCCGTGCACTTCTTCTTTATGGCTCCGGTGAGGAACTGCAGGGCGGCGGCTATGTCGGTGCCGTTCGAACCCGGCTGGAGCTCCAGCATCTCCCTGATTATATGCAGGAGATGGCTGCGGCCCTTCTTCGGGGGGATGAACTTTTCTACTCGGTCGCTGAAAAACAGGGCTCCGACCTTGTCGTTATTGAGTATGGCGCTGAAACTCAGCACGGCAGCTATCTCTGCAAGGAGTTCGCGCTTGGTGCGGGTACGGGTGCCGAAGAGCCCGGAACGGCTCACGTCCACCAGCAGCACCACGGTCATCTCACGCTCCTCCTCGAACACTTTCACATAGGGAGAGTGCAGGCGTGCGGTGACGTTCCAGTCCATATTGCGGACATCGTCCCCGTATTGATACTCGCGCACCTCGCTGAAGGCCATTCCCCTGCCCTTGAAGGCAGAGTGGTACTCTCCCGCAAATATCTGATGCGAGAGTGCCTTGGTGCGGATCTCTATCTTCCGGACCTTCTTTATCAGTTCTTCCGGTGTCATTACGGGACTACCACTGCGTTGATTACCTGCGAGATAATCTCTTCGGTGGTGACGTTCTCCGCCTCGGCTTCGTAGGTGAGGCCGATACGGTGGCGGAGCACCTCGGGACAGACGGCGCGCACATCCTCCGGAATCACATATCCCCTGCGCTTGATGAATGCGTAGGCCTTGGCGGCGGCGCTGAGCGATATGCTGGCACGGGGGGATCCTCCGTAGGAAATAAGGTCCCTGAGGTTCTTGAGGCCGTATTCTTCGGGGGTGCGGGTGGCGTACACTATGTCCACTATGTAGCGCTCGATCTTCTCGTCCATATAGACGTCGCGTACGACGTTGCGGGCGCGGACTATGTCCTCGGGGCTCACCACGGGGTTGGGCTTGGGGAACTCTCCGCTATTGTTCATACGGATGATTAGTTTCTCTTCTTCCTTCTTGGGATAATCCACCACGACCTTGAGCATGAAACGGTCCACCTGGGCCTCGGGCAGAGGATAGGTTCCCTCCTGCTCTATAGGGTTCTGGGTGGCCATCACAAGGAAGGGCTCCGGCAGGTCATATGTGTTGTCGCCTATCGTGACCTGGCGCTCCTGCATGGCTTCGAGCAGGGCTGACTGCACCTTCGCCGGGGCACGGTTGATTTCATCCGCCAGCACGAAGTTGGCGAAGACAGGGCCCTTGCGCACCTCGAAACTCTCCTTCTTCTGGGAGTAGATCAGGGTGCCCACCACGTCGGCAGGAAGGAGGTCGGGAGTGAACTGGATCCTGCTGAATTTGGCATTTACCGCTTTGCTAAGAGTGCTGATGGCCAAGGTCTTGGCCAGACCGGGAACACCTTCGAGAAGGATGTGGCCGTTTGCGAGAAGGGCTATCATCAGGTTTTCCACCAGGTGCTTCTGGCCTACGATGACCTTGCCCATCTCCAGAGAAAGGATGTCCACGAATCCGCTTTCTTGCTGTATGCGGTCGTTGAGCTCCTTAATATTTACACTTTCCATATATTTTGATAATTTTGCAGTCTATGCGTTACACTGTTAAAATATCATATAGCGGTGCCGGCTTCTGCGGCTGGCAGAAGCAACCATCCGATCCGTCGGTGCAGGAAAACCTAGAAGTGGCGCTCGGCAAACTCCTCGGTGCGGAGACCCCGGTAATCGGAGCGGGGCGGACCGACACGGGCGTAAATGCTATCGGTTACGTGGCGTGTTTCGATGGCCCCGAAGGTCTTGTGGCAGACGATTTCTGCTACAAATTAAATGCCATTCTGCCGCGTTCGGTGGTGGTATCCGGTCTTGCTCCGGCAGCCCCGGATTTCCATCCGCGCTACGATGCCGTGAAGCGTGAATATACGTATTTCATACATAGGAGCAAAGACCCTTTCGTGGAGGCCTGGTCGTGGCAATGCGGGTATCCGGGTCTGGATTTCGAGGCGATGAACCGCGCTGCGGAGTTTCTGGTGGGAACGCATGATTTTTCGTCTTTCGAGAAGAAGGGAGGCGACAACAAGACCTCCATCTGTACTGTGTCCGAGGCCCGCTGGGTGCCCTACGTCCCGACCTATCTTCAAGTGATGGGCAGCGCCGCACAGCGCGCCAGCGCCGGGGGGTGCGGCGGGGCGAGTGCGGGACATTGGTATTTTAGGATAAGCGCCGACAGATTCCTCCGAAACATGGTCCGAGCAATCGTCGGCACACTGATCGACGTCGGCCGCGGCAAACGCAGCATCGACGACTTCGCCGGCCTCATCCTTCCTCCCGACGAAAACTCCCCCAAAAAGACCCTCCGCCGCAGCCTGGCCGGCGAATCCGTACCCGGCCACGCACTATTTCTCTCCTCGGTAGAATACTAAATCAATCCACCAAAGCCCCTGCCCCAGCGAAGGGGTGGAGCCGGGCGCTCGTGCCAGGGTAGGCGCGGGTGCCGGCGTGGAGCGGGGCCGGGGTGGGTGCCGCCGCCCCACACCCCGCATCACACTCAGCTACCACACGCATAGACGCACCCCATCTCTCCCCGGCCACCGTCACCTCGCGTTGCCGCCATCGCCGCAATTTTTGTCCAAACTGCCGGCTGTGTCCCGTTTTTAGGGATGAAGCAAGCAAAAAAGGCCCAAAACGCTGGCCACGTCCCACGTTTTGGGACACAGCAAGCACCATCCGCTTTTCGCACCACGCTCCGATGCGCCGCATACCGCCACCGCCGCCACCGCCACCCACGTTCCACCCGCCGCCACACCCTTCACCGCACATCCGCGACAAAGAAGTGGCGTAAAACATAAAGTACTGTGCGTTAGGTGATTATGCAAAACCGCCTATGTAATATTGCATAGGCGGTTTTACATAAATGACTGATATTCAACCATTAACGATTTACGCCATTTTTCAATAACGGTCAATTTATATCAGGATAAGCGAATTGGTTAAGCGAAATAGTGATTTGCTTGCCGGAAAGGGGATGTCTGAGTGATTCTGGTGTGAATGGTGTAATTCCGTGGCCGACACCATTCCCGCAAAACGGCTACCTGTGCACTTCCAGTGTGAATGGTCCCCGGTGTGAAATTACACCATTCACACTCCACGTTATCCTGTGGGCTTCCCATATGCCTAGTGGCTGAAGTATTACTTTAGGTGGCCGTGGCCCGCCGCCCCCACGCGTCGCCGCACCCCATCCGTAACCAAAAACCTGCCTTTTTGGTTACGGAACTTTCTTCAAACCTCCTTGGTAACCAAAAACAC
>JAEEXQ010000104.1 GCA_016287875.1 Bacteroidales bacterium
GTGGCCGGACTGCCGGGCAGGAGGAGGTGAAGACCGAAGCGGAAGGCGTGACTTGGCCGGAGGGGGCGGTGCGTGAGGAGAGGGAGAGGAGCAGGAGCAGGGGCAGAAGGCCGGCGACGAGGGTGCAGGTGGGAATGTCCACCACCGGATACTTCGCACAGGCGAGCAGCGTCAGTGGCGGCGTAGGCATCCCTTCCTCGCCGGGAGTACGCAGCGGACTGGCCACCAAGTCGTCCGATCTCAATGCCCAGACGGTATTCAATCCCTATATGGCCAGCCGCAACAAGCCCAGCACCACCGAGGCCCGCCACGCCCAGGATATGAGGATATCCCTCGCCCTGAAGGTCAACCTGGACTACAGGTGGGGGATAGAGACGGGGATAGTTTCTTCCACCATATCATCCTCCTTCCTGACTACCGTGGGCAACACCCGCAGCACGCTGGAAAGGTCAATAAACTACGTGGGTATCCCCCTGTACCTGTGCTACAACCTGCTGGAGTGGAAGCGCTTCGGGATGTATCTGAGTGCCGGGCCTATGTATGAATTCTCTACCGGGACCAATACTTCGACCACCACTTCCATAGGCACATCCCGCACCCGCAACGACGACCACGAACGCTACAAGGACGACAAGTGGTCGCTGAATGCGAATGCGGGAATGCAGATGCGTGTATTCAACCGCAGTGCGATCTTCGTGCAGCCCGGGTTCTCGTATCATTTCAAGGATGATTCCAGCCTTGAAACCTTCTACACCGAACACCCGGCGGCCTTCAATATCACTTTCGGATACAGACTCCTGTTCTAGACGGGAATCTTGTCGATACGGCGCTGATGGCGTCCGCCCGCAAACTGGGTGGAAAGCCAGGCGCGTACTATGCTTACGGCCATCTGGTAGGAGATGAACCTGGCGGGGAGCACCAGCACGTTGGCATTGTTATGCTCTTTTACCAGTTTTCCTACGGCCGTGTTCCAGGCAAGTCCGGCACGTATGCCCTTGTGATGGTTCAGGGTCATTGCCATTCCGTTGCCGGTGCCGCATATGGCAATGCCAAGATTGCATTCTCCCTTCTCCACGGCTTTGCCGAGGGGATGGGCGAAATCAGGATAATCGCAACTGTCGGTACTGTCGGTGCCGAAATTCACGACGTCATAGCCCTTGCCCAGCAGATACGAAATCAGCTTGGCCTTGTACTCCACGCCTGCGTGGTCGCTGCAAATACCTATTTTCATAATACTATTTTAAAGAAGCGATTGCTCTGTCGATACGGGCCCTGAATTCATCCTTGCCAATCAGCACGACAACGTCGGCAATGCCCAGTCCGCTGCCCGAGCCGGTGATGGCCAGGCGTATGCAGTTCATCACCTTGCCCATAGGCCACTCGTTGGAACGGATGAACTCCTCGAGGGCGGCCTCCAGGCTTTCCTTGTTCCACTCGCCGCCGTAAGCGCAGATGAAATCCGCCACCTTGAGTGCGGGCTCGACGTTTTCGGGCTTCCAGAACTTGGCGGCATCCTTCTCCACATAGCTTTCGGGGGCCTTGAAGAGGTACCAGGCGATGTCCCAGAAGTCGGCCACGAAGGTGGCGCGTTCCTTGATCAGGTGCACGACCTTCACAAGGTGGTCGAAGTCATCCTCCACTCCGTGTTCTGCAAGCACGCTTACAAAAAGCTTCGCGAGTTCCTCGTCGCTCTTCATACGGAGGTATTCCTTGTTGAACCATTTTGCCTTGTCCGGATTGAACTTTGCGCCGGCCTTCTGGACCTTGTCCATCGAGAAGGCCTTCACCAGTTCGTCCATCGAGAAGAGTTCCTGCTCGGTGCCGGGGTTCCATCCCAGCAGGGCGAGCATATTCACGAAGGCCTCGGGGAAGTATCCGTCCTCGCGGTATCCGCGGGTGACCTCTCCCTCTTCGTTCACCCAACGCAGGGGGAATACGGGGAAACCGAGCTTGTCGCCGTCGCGCTTGCTGAGCTTTCCGTTGCCCACGGGCTTCAGCAGCAGGGAAAGATGTGCGAAGCGGGGCTGGGTGTCGGTCCATCCGAAGGCCCTGTAAAGCAGATAATGCAGAGGCAGCGACGGCAGCCACTCCTCGCCGCGGATAACCTCGGTGATCTCCATCAGATGGTCGTCCACTATGTTGGCGAGATGATAGGTGGGGAGCTCGTCGGCTCTCTTCCAGAGCACCTTGTCGTCGAGGGTCCTGGTATTGACTTCTATATGGCCGCGGATGAGGTCGTCCATCTGCACTACCTCGTTCTCGGGCATCTTGAAACGCACGGTCCAGTCGTTGGTTTCGGCGAGCAGGCGCTCCACTTCGCCGGCCGGGAGGGTCAGCGAGTTGCGCAGCTGCAGGCGGTTCTCGTGATTGTAGATGAAGGTCTGGCCTGCGGCTTCGGCCTCGGCGCGCTTGGCGTTCAGCTCCTCGGCGCTGTCGAAGGCATAGTATGCGAATCCGTCGGCGACCAGCTGCTCGGCATACTTGCGGTAGATGCCGCGGCGCTGGCTCTGCCTGTAGGGGGCGTGGGGATGCCTTTCGGAGGGAGTCTCCACTACCTTGCCATTCTCGTCCACTCCTTCGTCGGGCACGATCCCGCACCAGCGGAGGGCTTCGATGATGTACTGCTCTGCGCCGGGCACGAAACGGTGCGAGTCGGTGTCCTCGATGCGGAGGATGAAGTCGCCGCCGTTCTGCTTGGCGAAGAGGTAGTTATAAAGTGCCGTACGCACGCCGCCCATATGGAGCGGACCGGTGGGGGAGGGTGCGAATCTTACTCTTGTCTTTCTCATTGTTCGTTCTTTTTAGGTTTGCGGCGGATAGCCGGTTCGTTTTCAAGGGCGCTGATGTCCTGGCCTTCTTCGACCAGGAGCGCGGGGCGCTTGTCCGGATCGTAGTGGAAGGCACGCTCATTGTCCTTGCTGGAAAAACCGATGTGGGAGCTGCTGTCGGCAGGAAGGGATATACCCTCGCCGCTGGCGAGTTCTTCCTGGTCGTACACG
>JAEEXQ010000049.1 GCA_016287875.1 Bacteroidales bacterium
GTACGCACGCCGCCCATATGGAGCGGACCGGTGGGGGAGGGTGCGAATCTTACTCTTGTCTTTCTCATTGTTCGTTCTTTTTAGGTTTGCGGCGGATGGCCGGTTCGTTTTCAAGGGCGCTGATGTCCTGGCCTTCTTCGACCAGGAGCGCGGGGCGCTTGTCCGGATCGTAGTGGAAGGCACGCTCATTGTCCTTGCTGGAAAAACCGATATGGGAGCTGCTGTCGGCAGGAAGGGATATACCCTCGCCGCTGGCGAGTTCTTCCTGGTCGTACACGTAGCTCTTCGTAATCGTGATGTAGTTGTCGGCATCGCTGAGCCCCGGACCGATTACGTCGGAGAAGCGTAAGCCAACCACTATGGAAGTAATGTGTATAGTGTCGCCGATCTCGGGGTTCTCGTCCCAGATCAGGCCGCGCTTGAAGTTGTTGTCGCCGCCAGTGTACTCGTCGATGAGGCGGTTGATCTCCTTCATGTCGTCCATCGTGAGACCCTGGTCGTTCTTGCCGCCGGTGATGTTCACCAGCACGTTCTTGGCCGTCTTGAGATCGAAATCGTTGAGCAGGGGGCTTTCGAAGGCTTCTTTGACCGCTTTCTGGATACGGTCGGGACCGGAACCCGTGCCGCAGCCCATAAGGGCCATTCCGCTGTCTTTCATCATGGTCTTCACATCCTCGAAGTCCACGTTGATGTAACCCTTCTTCTTGATGATTTCGATGATGCCCCTCACTGCGGTAGCCAGGACTTCGTCCGCCTTGGGGAAGGCATCGTGGATGAGCTGGTCGCCATAGTAGTCGTAGAGGCGCTCATTGTTGATTATGATCAGGCTGTCAACGTTCTTCTCGAGTTCGTGTATGCCGTCAAGGGCCCTGGAGAGGGCTTTCTTGCCTTCGTTGAGGAAGGGGATGGTGACTACCGCAACGGTGAGGATGCCGCGGTCCTTGGCCATCTTGGCAATCACGGGAGTGGCACCTGTGCCGGTGCCGCCGCCCATCCCTGCGGTGATGAAGAGCATCTGGGTATTGGTGTCGAGCACCTTGGCGGCGATTTCATCCTGGCTGTCTATGGCTGCATTGCGGCCCTTGGTAGGATTGGTGCCGGCGCCGAGGCCGTGGCCGAGCTGTATCTTGACAGGCACGGGGCTGGCGGTAAGATGCATGGAGTCCGTGTTGCAAACTATGAAGCTGCAACCTTCGATGCCCTGTTCGAACATATAGGAAACGGCATTGCAGCCACCTCCTCCTACGCCCAGGACTTTTATTGTCTTGTCGGATACCACCCAATCGGCGGGTGTGATCATATTATTGTCTTCTCCCATAATGCTCGTCGTTAATTGTCATCCATTCTGTCGTAAAGACTGCCCACGAAATCTTCGACGGGCTTTACGGCCTTCTTGGTCCATTTTATGAAAACATTCTCCTTGGTGGCACTGCTTTCCTTCTTCTTCTTCTTTTCGGGCTCTTTGACCTCCCAGATGTTCTGGTCGAATACGGTGCCCTCTTCGGGTGCGGCACTTTCTACCGCCGCCTCTTCCTTCCGAGCTACTTCTTCGATGCAATTCAGGTGCTTGTCGTTGCGTGCGTAAAGCAACATTCCTATAGTAGATACCGCACCCGTATCTCCGATGCCGGGGCAGCCTCCGTGGGTGAACCTCTTGGCACGGGGATAACCTATGCGCACGTTGTACCCGGACATCTCTTTGATGAGATTGGCGCAGCCTGCCAGATTCGCGCATCCGCCGGTGAGCACCAGGCCGTTGCGCAGCCTGTCGGCATAGCCGCTTTCCTGAATCTGGAAGAGTATGGCATCAACTATCTCCTTGACGCGCGAGGTGATGATTTCGGAGAGATACTTGACGGGGAGCTGCTGGTCGGAGCCGTTCTCCTCGTCGATTATCTGCAGTATCTTGTCGCTCATCGAGAGCAGTTTCTCGGGCATGCAGGCTCCGTAGCCGAGCTTGATGTTCTCGGCCAGGGATTCGTTGAATCCGCATTCGAGCTTGATGTCATTGGTGATGGTGCGTCCTCCGAAGGGGATGGCGTAGTAATAGCGGAGTATTCCGCCCTGATAGACCGTTACCGATGTCACGCCCGCGCCCATCTCTACCAGGGCCACGCCGTTTTCTTTCTCTTCGCTGCTCAGCACCGCCTCGGCCGTGATAGGGGGGAGGAAGTACTTCCTGGCGGGAGCTATGTCCGCCTTGTTGAGCATTATGTCGATGTTGCGGGATGCTTTCTTGTCTCCCACGAAGATCTTGAAGTTGCCTTGCAGAATGGCGCTGGGCATTCCCACGACGTCGTTTTCCGTGCAGGACCAGGCGTCGTCGGTATTGAAGGACTGGGCCGATGCTCCGTAGATCTCCTGCTTGGCAGGATCGTCCAGAGGATAGGAATCGAGGGCCATATCCTTGATGTTGTCGATTTCTTCCTGGGTGATGCAGGATTCGGCATCGCCTCGTTCGATCTTGGCGCCTGCGCTTTCCTGCCTTACCCCGTAGCGGGGTACTCCGATCACGACCTGCGTGATCTTGATGCTTAGTTCTTCCTCGGCTTCTTTTATGGCTTCTTTGAGCGGGATGGATGCCTTGGTCGGGTTGTAGATGCACCCGTAGCGGATGCCGTCGGACGGCCTCTGCTTGTAGTAGATTATCTCGGCGTTGTCGCCGGTAATCCTGGCTACTGAGAGAGCGAGCTTGGCCGTTCCGAGGTCCACTGTTGCTATGTAACGGTCTTCCATACTATATGATTGTTATTTTCTGCAAACTATCTGTCCTTTGTATTTCACGTTCACGGTGGAATAATACCCTTCTTCCATCACCGGACGTATCCTCTTGTAGTAATCGTTTATCTTCCCGAACTTGGCGGGCACATCCTCCGCCTTGCCGAAGAAGAACTTCTCCTTCCCTTCCAGAGGGAGCAGTACCAGATTCCCTTCGGAATCCATCTCCATTTCCATGAAGCGGGAGTCCCAGCGATTCTTCTTCATCCACTCCAGCATCTCCAGCAGCGCTCCGGCCCAGGTCCGGCATTGCAGGGCGGAGGGCATACGGATTACGGAGAATTTCTTTCCGCAGTCCCCCTGGATGGGGAAGATGAAGCCGCGGTCGTCGATGTAGAAGGAGTTGTCGGGCGTCTCTATCCTGGCGGCCGGTTCCCTCTGGGTGATGCTCACGAAGAGCACGCTGTCGGAAGTCCAGGCCTGGCTGGAAAGTATGGCGCTGCGCGAATCCAGCACCTTCTCTATCTCGTAAAGCCTTATGCTGTCTATGCGCTGGCCTATGAATACCGGGCAACCCTCCTTGAGGAAGGCGCGTATGTCTTTTTCCGAGACGAAGTTGAGGGTGTCCCGGAAGATGATTTCCATCCTCTTGCAGGTCGACAGATGCCTGCGCGCGCGGGCCTCTGCGGTAACTATGTAGCAGAGGGCCACGGTCAGCGCCAGCAAGAGCGCGAGGATCAGGTATTTCACGGCCTTTTTCATCAGCGGGCGAGCAGCATCTGTTTGATGGGTTCTATGAATCTGTCTATATTGCCGGCTCCGAAGGTCACCAGCACGTCCACCGGCTCCTTCTCCAGATAGGGCATAAGTTCCTCTTTGGTGAGGAGTATCTTTTCGGGGGCGGTGATGTCCTTGAAGATGATTTCGG
The DNA here is from genome assembly GCA_016287875.1 of Bacteroidales bacterium. Lineage (GTDB taxonomy): Bacteria > Bacteroidota > Bacteroidia > Bacteroidales > UBA932 > Cryptobacteroides. The sequence goes on from JAEEXQ010000049.1 coordinate 3,647, forward strand.
AGCTGACTCCGGGAATGGGTTCCTCGCGGGCGGGATAGATATCCAGGAGTATCACCTTGTCAAGCCCGCTCAGCGCCTGCGCGAATTCCGGCGCGAAGTCGCGGGTGCGGGTGTAGAGATGAGGCTGGAATATTCCGGTCAGCTTCCTTCCCGGGAATATCTCGCGTATGGAGGAGATGGCGGTGGCGAGTTCTGCCGGATGATGGGCGTAGTCGTCGATGTAGGTAAGCGAGGCGGTGTTCACGTGTTCGTCCAGGCGGCGCTGGGCTCCCTGGAAAGTGCCTATGGCCTTGCGTATGGCTTCGGGGGCTACTCCGTGGCAGAGGCATATTGCCGCTGCAGCTACGCTGTTCTCCACGTTCACGCGGCCGAGCGTGCCGACGCGTATTCCGCTGATGACTCCGCCGGGATGATGGAGGTCGTAGATGAAATGCCCGAGGCCGTCGATCTGCATATTCTCGGCGTGGAAATCCGCCGCCTTGTCGTCATAGTGGTAGCTGAGTATCTTGGCGGAGGTATCTTTCCCGCTCACGGGCAGGCCGTATTTCAGTATCAGAGTGTCTTTTACCTGGGATGCGAACTGGCGGAAGGCTTCCTGCACGTGGGCGAGGTCGCCGTAGATGTCCAGGTGGTCGGCATCCATCGCCGTGATGGCTGCGATGTCCGGATTCAGCTGCAGGAAGCTCCTGTCGAACTCGTCGGCCTCGGCCACCACCACCTCGTTCTCGCTCATCAGCACGTTGGTGCCGTAGTTCTTGGAGATGCCCCCCAGGAAGGCGGTGCAGCCTTCGCCGCTTTCGGTGAGAATGTGGGCGACCAGGGTGGACGTGGTAGTCTTGCCGTGGGTGCCGGCGACCGCCAGGCACTTCTGCCCGCTGGCGATCTCTCCCAGCATACGGCTCCGTTTGATGACCCTGTAGCCATTTTCCTTCACGTACCTGAGTTCCGACAAGGTCTCGGGGATGGCGGGGGTATAGACCACCAGCGTATCCTCCACCCTCGTGGGTATGTATTTTATGTCGTCCTCGTAGTGGACGGCGATTCCTTCTTTTTCGAGTTCGCGGGTAAGCTCGGACGGAGTACGGTCGTACCCGCCCACGCTGTAGCCTTTGAATTTGTAATAACGGGCGATGGCGCTCATTCCTATGCCGCCGATGCCTATGAAGTATATGTTGGACCAGGCCATTTTATACAAGTTTATATATTTCTTCCGCTATGGTGAGGGCTGCGTCGAGCCTCGCGAGCGGAGCAACATTCTTTTCTATTTCTGCAATCTTCTCCGGGTCGGATGCAAGTCCCAGTGCGGTGGAGAGCAGTTTCTCTTCCGCTTCGGCATCCTTCACGATAAGGGCAGCGCCCTTGTTCACCAGGGCCATTGCGTTGTGGGTCTGATGGTCCTCGGCTACATTCGGGGAGGGGACGAACACGGCAGCCCTGCGCACTGCGCATATCTCCGAAATGGAGGATGCACCGCTGCGCGAGATCACCACATCCGCCGCCGCATAGGCGAGGTCCATCCTGGCGATGAAGTCCGAATAGTGGATGGAAGGAAGGTCTTTGCCGGCCATGAACTCATCTATGCCTTTCTTGTAGTACTTTCCGCACTGCCATATCACTTCTGCGTCCTCTCCGCCCGGGCATCCGTCGGAAATCCATTTCTTCATAGCCTTGTTGAGGGTTCCGCTGCCGAGGCTGCCGCCCACTATCAGTATATGTTTCTTGCCCGGGGTGAGCCCGTAGAACTGCAGAGCTTCCGCCTTTTCGGCCTCGCCGTAGGGGTGGAATTCCTTGCGTATGGGATTGCCGCTGAATACTATCTTCTCTGCAGGGAAGAAGCGCTCCATCCCTTCATAGGCCACGCATATGCACTGGACCTTCTTCGCGAGCATCTTGTTGGTAAGCCCTGCGAAGCCGTTCTGCTCCTGGATGAGCGAGGGAACTCCCTTCGCGGTAGCCTTCCTGAGCAGGGGGGCGCTGGCGAATCCGCCCACGCCGATTGCTATGTCCGGCTTGAATTCATCTATCAGGCGCCCGGCCATCCTCTCGCTCTTGAGCATAAGGAAGGGGACCTTGATGTCGTTGATAATGTTCTTCAGGTTCAGCTGGCGCTGCAGGCCGCGAATGGGAAGGCCGGCAATCTTGTATCCGGCCGCCGGAACCTTCTCCATTTCCATCTTCCCCTCCGCGCCTACGAAGAGGATTTCGGTCTCGGGATTGAGTTCCTTGAGTTTGTCCGCGATGCTGATGGCGGGGAAGATGTGCCCTCCCGTGCCGCCTCCGCTGATTATGGCTCTTATCTTCTTATATTTCATCTTCTTGTTCGTTCATTTCTTCTTCAATGTTCCCGCTCTCGAAATCGTCCAGGTCGGCGAGGTCGTGTTCGATGGGGGAGTAGTCGGTACGGTCAACCAGCGGATCGGCATTGCGGATTTCCTTTTCTATACGCTTGGATGCTATCTTGCTGATGGAGAGGATCACGCCGAAGGCGATGCAGAAGCAGAGGAAGGCGGAGGCTCCGTGGCTCACCAGCGGAAGTGTCTGCCCGGTCATAGGGCCTATGTCCACGTTCACGCAGATGTGCAGGAAAGCCTGCCCGCATATCAGCAGGGCCAGGCCGGCCACTGCCAGCTTGGCATACAGGTCGTTGCCGCAGTTGCGTACTATGATGGCGCTGCGTGCCAGCAGCGACAGATACAGTATTATTATCACCATCCCTCCGAGGATGCCGTATTCTTCGATAATGAAACTGAACATATAGTCCTCGGAGATATCCGGCACCACATAGCGCTGGGTGCTCTGGCCGGGGCCCTTGCCGAGGAAGCCCCCCTGGTGCACGGCAATCTTGGCGCTGTAGGGCTGGCGTATCTCGTCCAGGGCCTGGTAGTAATCCACGCTTCCCACACGGGCGTTCATCGCCTGGGCTTCGTAATCCTCGTCGTCGAACACTCGGGAGAGGCCGGTGCCTATGCGCCCCAGCATCTTTCCTCCAGAAATCTTGTATATGCCCACGCACAGGGCCAGGACTGCGATTCCCGCCAGCAGCAGGATGAACATATCCTTGCCCGAATCCCCTCCGAGGAGTATCACCAGGAACATAATGCCGCCGGTGAACAGTGCCGCCGAGTTGCTGCCCGGGAGCAGCAGGGCGGTGATTAGCAGGAAAGGACCGTAGATGTAGAATATCTTCTGATATTTCGGGGTGTCGTTAAGCAGCTTGAGCTCCTTGCGCTTGAAGGCGTCTATGGCCCAGGACAGGTAGAGTACCATCGCTACCTTGACGACCTCGTTCACGTGCAGCTGCAGGGGGCCTACCTGTATGATCCTTCGGGCACCGTTGATCTCGATGGAGCGCACGAAGCCGAGGTCCAGGCCGGAAATCAGCATCAGCAGCAGGCCCAGCGAGAATATGAAACCAAGGCTGGAGAGGGTGCGGAAGAATTTTATGTTGGGGATGAAATAGCAGGCAAGTATCAGCACGAGTCCCAGGAGAACTATCTTCAGATGGTCCCACACGAGGTCGAGGCGGCTCTGGCCGGGGCCGAGCAGCCTGGACGTGGACGAGAAGATGCAGAGGATGGATACCATTATCAGCATCAGCAGTATTATCCATACCACCTTGTCGCCCTCGGTGTTCTCGAAGAAATTCCAGAATGTCTTTTTCTTGTCTGCCATATAGCTTTAGAGTCTCCTTACGGCTTCTTTGAACTGGGTGCCACGGTCCTCGTAGCTGGTGAAGAGGTCGAAACTGGCGCAGCAGGGGCTGAGCAGCACCACGTCGCCGGATTCGGCGAAAGCTGCGCAGGCCTTGACCGCCTCTTCGGCGCTCTTGGTGTCGCATATCTTGTCGCTGCCCACGATGTCCTCGAAGGCTGCGTGTATCTTGCTGTTGTCAACTCCCAGGCAGACTATTGCCTTGACCTTCTCTTTTACGAGATCGGTGAGCACGCTGTAGTCGTTACCCTTGTCCTTGCCGCCCACTACCCATACGACGGGTTTTGTCTGGCATTCGAGGGCGTACCAAGCGGCATCCACATTGGTGGCTTTGGAGTCGTTTATGTACAGGACTCCGCCCACGCTGAGCACGGGCTCGAGCCTGTGCTCCACCGCGGTGAAGGTCTTGAGGCTGTTGCGTATTACCTCGTTGTCTATGCCTGCGGCCTTGGCTGCCAGCGCCGCCGCCATCGAATTGTAAACATTGTGGCGTCCGCCGAGGGCGAGTTCCTTGAGGTAGATCTCGCTTTCGCTCTGCTCGTAGCGCACGATGATGCGGTCGTCGCGCAGGAATGCTCCCTGCTCGAGCTCCTTCTGCTGCGAGAAGGGCAGCATCTTTGCCTGGAGCACTATCTTGTCGAGATGCTCTATGGTAATCGCGTCATCGGAATCGAAGATGAAGCAATCCTCCGGCCTGAGGTTGCGGGTGATGCGGAACTTGGCGCGTATGTAATTCTCGAAGTTGTAGTCGTAACGGTCGAGGTGGTCGGGGGTGATGTTGGTGATGATGGCTATGTCCGGACGGAAATCATAGCAGTTGTCCAGCTGGAAACTGCTGATTTCGAGCACATAGTAATCGTGCTTTTCGGTAGCCACCTGAAGGGCGTAGCTCTTGCCTATGTTGCCTCCCAGCCCGACGTTCAGCCCGGCATTCTGCAGCAGGTAGTAGATGATGCTGGTAGTGGTGGTCTTGCCGTTCGAGCCGGTGATGCAGATTTTCTTGGCGCTGTCGTAACGGGCGGCGAACTCGATCTCGGAGATGATGTGGGTCCCCTGGGCCACCAGTTTCTGTATCATAGGCGCGGTGGAGGGGATGCCCGGGCTCTTGACCACCTCGTCGGCGTTCAGCACGAGTTCCTCTGTATGGCCTCCCTGCTCGAAGGGGATGTCCCATTCGCGCAATGTCTTGAGATATTCTTCCTTTATGCTGCCGTTGTCGGAAAGGAATACGTCGAATCCTTTCACCTTTGCGAGCACGGCTGCTCCGACTCCGCTCTCGGCACCGCCGAGAATAACCATTCTTGCCATATTATCTAACCTTCAATAAAGCCAATGTTGCGACTGCCAGTATGATTCCTATGATCCAGAAACGCGTGACTATGCGCGGCTCCGGCATGTCCATCTTCTGGTAATGATGATGCAGGGGTGCCATACGGAATACCCTGCGGCCCTCCCCGTATTTATGCTTAGTGTATTTGAAATAGTACTTCTGGATGAGCACGCTGAGGCTCTCCATAAAGAATATCCCGCAGAGCAGGGGAAGCAGGAGTTCCTTGCGTATGAGCACGGCGCTGACGCCGATGATGCCGCCGATGGTAAGGCTCCCCGTATCACCCATAAATACCTGGGCGGGGAAGGTATTGTACCACAGGAAGCCGATGAGCGAACCCACCAGGGCCGCCATGAACACGGCAATCTCGCCGGTGCCGGGGATGTACATTATGTTGAGGTACCTCGAGTCGATGACGTTGCCTCCGAGGTAGGCCAGCAATCCTATCACCACCGAAACTATAGCGGAGGTGCCGGAAGAGAGGCCGTCCAGGCCGTCGGTAAGGTTTACTCCGTTGGAACAGGCCAGCACCACCACTATTATCATTATCATATAGATACCCCAGGAGCAATAGACTCCGAGCTGCCCGCGGAAGGGGGAGAGCCAGGAATAATCGAACTCGTGGGCTTTCACGAAGGGGATGGTGGTAATCAGCCTGTCGGTAGGTATGTAGTTGCTCAGGCATACGGTGAGGGCTATCACCAGGCCGAGGCCGAACTGTGCTATGAGCTTTCCCTTCTCGGAAAGGCCTTCCTTGTTATGCTTGAAGACTTTGATGTAGTCGTCGGTGAAGCCAAGCCCTCCGCACCACAAGGTGGTGAGGATGAGCAGCTGCACATAGATATTGCCGAGGTCGCAGACCAGCAGCACGGTGACAAGCAGCGAAAGCAGTATGATTATGCCGCCCATCGTAGGGGTGCCCTTCTTCTCCATCTGCCCGGCGAGGCCGAGATCGCGTATGCTTTCGCCTATCTGCTTGCGCTGGAGCCAGCGTATGATCCTGCCGCCGAAGAAGAAAGCTATAAGCATACTTATGACTACGGCCGCCATTGCCCTGAAGCTCAGGTAGGTCATAAGCCCCATTCCGGGGAAGTCGATGTCCTTGAGATGTGTGAATAGATGGTACAGCATTACTTTATCAGGTCAAATATTTCAGTTACGATTTCTCTTTCGTCGAAGTGGTGTTTCACTTTTCCGATAATCTGGTAGGTCTCGTGCCCCTTGCCGGCGATAAGTATGGTCGAGGACGGCTTGGCCATAGTGATAGCCGCCTTGATGGCTTCCGCCCTGTCGGTGATGCAGATGGCCTTGAGCAGGCCCTTCTTGCTGAAGCCGGTCTTGATTTCGTCGATGATCGCGTCGGGATCCTCGGTGCGGCAGTTGTCGGAGGTGACGAAGATGCGGTCTGCGAGCTTCTCGGCGATTGCGGCCATCTCCGGACGCTTGCTGCGGTCGCGGTCGCCGCCGCAGCCGAAGAGGCATACCAGCTCCCTGGCGGGGGCTATGTCGCGAAGCGTCTCCAGCACGTTCTGCAGCGCATCGGGGGTGTGGGCGTAATCTATCACCACCGCAAGGTCGCGGGGCCCGCGGAGGGTTTCCAGCCTGCCGGGGGCGGGGTCGAGCTTGCTGATGGCAAGCAGGGCTTCGTCGGAAGGCACTCCCAGGGCGAGGGCGGTGCAGTAGATTGCAAGGGCGTTGTAGGCGTTGTGGGCTCCGGTAAGCTTGGTCCAGGCTTCCACTCCGTCGATGCGGAGCAGCATCCCCTCGAAACTTTCTTCCAGTATCTTGCAACGGTGGTCGGCGGCTCCGCGGCAGGAATAGGTCTCCACTTTGGCGCGAGTGTTCTGCACCATCACGGAGCCGTTCTTGTCGTCGGCGTTGATGATTGCTATGGCATCCTTCCCGAGCCCGTCGAAGAACATCTTCTTGCAGCGCAGATACTCCGCGAAGGTCTTATGATAGTCGAGATGGTCGTGGGTGAGATTCGAGAATATCCCCACCTTGAATTCCAGGCCGGCGACGCGCTCCTGCTCTATTCCTATGGAGCTGACCTCCATGAAGCAGTACTGGCATCCTTCCTCCACCATCTCCGCCATAAGGGAATTGATGGTGATGGGGTCGGCGGTGGTGTTCTCCGTCTCGCTGCGGCGCCTGCCCACATAGTTGGCTATGGTGGAAAGCAGGCCGCATTCATATCCGAGCCCCCTGAACATATGGTAGAGGAGGGTGACGGTAGTGGTCTTCCCGTTGGTTCCGGTTATTCCCACCAGCTGGAGTTTGCCGGAGGGATGGGAGTAGAAATTGTCGGCGCAGAGGGCCAGGCCCTTGCGGTCGGCATCCACCACCGCGGCGGCTCCCTTAGCTATGGCGTCGTCGATGAAAGCGTGGCCGTCGGCATTGCAGCCCTTCACCGCGATGAAGAGGGCTCCGGGGCAGGCCTTGCGGGAATCGCTCGTGATGGAGCTGATCTCAGTCGCGGGGCTGCCGTGCAGTATGCTTGCGCCAGTATTCTTTATTATCTTCTCGAGTTTCATTTCTTAGGGAGTTTTGTACGGAAACGGGGATCGTTGGTATATACATAGTCGACCAGCGTCTTGATGGCGGCGGCGGGGATTCCTCCACCCTGGTAGCTGGTCCTGGTAGGCCTTGAATAGACGGCGCAGATGACGCTGTACTGCGGGTCCTCCGCGGGGAAGTATCCCACGAACGTGCCCTGGTACTGCCTGCGGCCGTTCTCATCGACATATTTGCCGTTGGGGAAGGTGGCGAAGGAGGTGCCGGTCTTGCCTGCGACCTTGCACTTGGCGCTCTTGAGCCTGCGCGCGGTTCCTTCTTCCGTAACCGAGAGCAGGGCCCTGGTCATGGTGTCGGCGATGGCCTTCGAGCATATGGATGCGTTCAGCACGCTGGGCCCGCGCCTGTCGGTCACGGTGCCGGCCTTCTCTATGCATTCCACGAGGTAGGGCTTGACCATCTTGCCCTTGTTGGCTATGGCGTTGTAGAAGGTGAGGATGTGCAGGGGAGTCTCCTCCGTGGCGTACCCGAAGCCCATGGTGCCGAGGGTGGTATTGGACCAGTACTTCGACTTGGGGTCGGGAATCAGCGGGGTGAGCAGCCCTTCGAGGTCGAAGTCGAAGGAATCGCCCAGGCCGTAGGAATACACCTTCTCCACATACTGGCGGGGGTTCTTGGCGTAGTTCTGGACCGCGAGGGTGCCGAATACGTAGTTGGAAGATATCTTGAATCCGTCCAGTATGCTGATTTCGTGGGTCTTGTTCTCGCGCTCCCAGTCGAGTATGTGGATATCCTGCTTCATCTTGGTATCCTTCACTACTCCGTGGTTGGTGGGGATGGTCTCGTCCAGGCTCTTGTAGATGCCGTCGCTCATCACGCTGAGCAGCGTCACGGTCTTGAACACCGAACCCGGCTCGCAGCGGCGGCCGATGGCGAAATTGCTGATCTCTTCGAAGGAATTCCCTCTGTGGGGGTCGCGGGAGAGGTTCACCATCGCCCGGATGGCGCCGGTATTCACCTCCATCAGCACCAGGCAGGCGCCGTTCAGGTCCTCGAGGGAATCTATCCTCTCGCGCAGGGCCCTGTCCGCCACGTCCTGATAGTCGATGTTGAGAGTGGTGCGGAGGTCCTTTCCGTCCACCGCGCGCACATAGCTGCTGTCGTAGTTGCGCACGCGACCGCGGTCGGTCTGCTTGAGATACTCGCGCCCGTCTTTACCGTGGAGTATGGCGTCATAGCGGCCTTCTAGCCCGGGATTGCCCTTGATTTCCTCCTCGGGCAGGCCCTGGTTGTCGCGGACGAAGCCTATGGTCCTGCGCGCCAGGCGTCCGTAGGGATATTTGCGTATGTTGCGGGACTCCACTATCATACCGCCGCGGTTGGCGCCTTCGCGGTAGAGGGGGAGTTCCTTGATCTTGAGCATGGTGCTGCGGTCGACGCCCTTGGCAATGGAAAGATACTTCCTGCCATTGGCGCGACCGTCCTTTATCTGCTTGTACATCCTTGCTGCATCCACTCCGTCCACCAGTCCGGCCAGGCCCTCGGACAGCTGGCGGGCCTTGTTCTGCCACTCCTCTTCCTTGAGCCGGCCCTTCTCCTTGTTCTTCATCTTCGCGAACTCGGCCTTCATCACCGTGCAGTCCATATGGATGTCGTAAACCGGATAGGACATTGCGAGGAGCCTCCCTTCGCAGTCGATGATGTTGCCTCGCACAGGCTCGACGGTGCGCTTCACTATGCTTGGAGTGAGGGCCCCGGCAATCTTGGGCTCGGGCTTCCAGATGAGCTGGAAATACACCAGCTTGACCAGGACCATCACGGTGATCACGAGCAGCAGCACGTAGAAGACGTACAGGACCATGCCGATCCTGTCGCGCTTCTTCTTCGTAGTCTGCTGCGGCAGCTGCCGCATATTGTCATTGTCGCGATCCATCATTCGATAGTTATAGCCTGGGCGTCGGGTTCCTGGACGGAAGATCCCATAGCCGCCAATCTTTTCTGTACTTCGCTGCGCCTGCTCATCGATGCCACCTCGAAGGTCCTGTCGGCATAGATGATCTCCATCTCCTTGATCCTGGCATTGTTCTTCTCCACCTTGCTGAGGGCGTTCTCCGCCACCAGGCTCTCGAAAATCAGTATCCAGAAGAGCAGGAAGGTGTAGGCGATGTGCACGAAATACTTACCGGCATTGAGACGCAGGAGGAGGTTCCCCGTAACTATTGCGGAGATACCGTTGCGGAGCAGTTCCCAGATATCGGAAAGCTTCCATTTCCTCTTTTCTTCCATATGCCTAAAGTTTTTCGGCCACGCGGAGTTTGGCGCTGCGTGCCCTGGTGTTGTGTTCGATTTCTTCTTCGGTGGGGAGCAGGGGTTTGCCTCCGAGGGGCTTCAGGGGGGCGTTGCTCCTGCCGAAGATATCCTTCTCTACCGTTCCCTCTACATTGCCGGTACGGAAGAAGTTCTTCACCATACGGTCTTCGAGGGAGTGGTAGGTGATGATGACCAGGCGGCCACCTTGCTTGAGGGAGGCTGCGGCGCCGGAGAGGAACTTCTCCAGCGAGCGCATCTCCTGGTTGACTTCGATGCGGAAGGCCTGATAGACCTTGGCAAGGAATTTATGCTCGGCGAAAGACGGCAGGGCTGCTGCAATGGCATCGTGGAGGTCATCCGTGGTAAGGATAGGCCGCTGCTCGCGGGCTTTCACTATGAGTGAGGCCACTTTGCGGGCATTGTCGACTTCTCCATAGATTTTCAGGATCTTTTCCAACTCGTTTTGCGTATACGAAGCTACGATGTCGGCTGCAGTCTTGTCGCCCTGCACGTTCATTCGCATATCGAGCGGGGCGCTATAGCGGAACGAAAAACCACGTTCCGCCGTGTCAAACTGATGCGACGACACCCCGAGGTCGGCCAGGATGCCGTCGAGACCCTCCTTGCAGTGGAGGAGGGTGTAGTTATGTATGAATCTGAAATTGTTGTGTATCAGGGTGAAGCGAGGGTCGTCCGGGGCGTTGACGGCGGCATCGGCGTCGCGGTCGAATGCCAGCAGCCGGCCTTCGGGGGCGAGCTGGCCCAGGATGCCGCGGCTATGGCCTCCTCCGCCGAAAGTGGCGTCGGCATAGCAGCCCCTGGGGTCTGTGATCAGTGCGGAAAGGCTCTCGCGGAGCAATACGGGATTGTGATACTCGCTCATAGCAGATGCTCCTTCCTATTTTTCGGAAAGGCTTTCTGCGATGGCAATGTATTCGTCGTTCGAGATTCTCTTCTTCTCAAATTCTTCCTTGGCCCAGATCTCGATCTTGAAATCATTGCCGGAGAAAACCACTTCTTTGGTTACACCGATAGAGTCAAGAAGCTTGCGCGACACGGTGATACGCCCCAGCTTGGCGTCGGGCTCCACCACATCACGGTCGCGCATATATTCTCTCCAGAATATTGCGTGCTGTCTGTTGAAGAAATTGAGCTTGCTCTTTACCTCTGCGCTGGTGTGCTCCCATTCTTCCATGGTGTACATCTGCAGGCAGGGCTCGAAAAGATCCTTCTTGATGACAAACCTAAGGTCGCTCCCGGGCGGTAATACACTCTTGAGCGGCGCAGGAAAGACCATTCTTCCCTTGTCGTCGATCTTGGATGTGTATTCTCCGATGAAAGTGACCATAATACTTCGTATACGCAATGGTGCAAAGTTAGTGAAATTTCTTCCACTTTATTACATTTCCTTACATTTTTTTCCACAAATAATGAACAGATGAAAGTTAAACGATTCAAACGTTTAATCTATTGCTTTCTATGGGTGTTTTTCTTTTCTTGCACTCGCTATGAAGATGAAAGAGATTTGTGTGAGCGAGCGTCCTCGGGAGAAGATGCTTGCCAAGGGGGCCGCCGCCCTGAGCGAGGCGGAATTGCTGGCAGTGCTGCTGCGCAGCGGAACCAGGGAAAAAGGTGTTTTGGATTTGGCGAATTCGCTGCTGATGCTTTCGGGAGGGAGCCTGGTGGGCCTCTTCTCGATGAAGCTGGATGAGCTTCGGAGCATCTCGGGGATAGGGCCGGAAAAGGCTTGTTCGCTGATGGCCGCCTGGGAGCTGGGCCGGCGCTTTCTGGAAGAGGGGGCCAGGATGCCCAAGACGCCCGTAACCACTGCCAGGCGCGTTTTCGAACTGATGATCCCTCTTATGAAAGGGATGGACCACGAGGAGTTCTGGGTACTTCTTCTGAACAAAAGCAACCGCCTCATCCGTAAGCAAAAGCTCTTCAGCGGCGGCGTCGACTCCACCAGCATCGACACCCGTATGGTGATGGATGAATGCATACGCCGCAAAGCCGTCTCCATCGTGCTAGTCCACAACCATCCCTCCGGCGATCCCAAGCCTTCCCAGGCCGACATCGCCTGGACCGGCAAAATCCAGCACGCCTGCCGCTCCTTCGACATCAAGATGCTGGACCACGTAGTCATCAGCGACGAATCCTTCTTCTCCCTCGCCGACGACCGCCTCTACGGCGGAGGCGGCGGGAACGGCGTCCCCGGCAACGGCGCGAAAACCCCCGCCACCGCCCCGGTCCCCGCCGCTCCGGTCGCGCTTGCTGCGGTTCCCGCCGCCGTAGAGGCGGTTGTCGGTGCCCCGGATGCCTCGGTCGCTCCCGATCCCACCGCCCCTCCGGCCTCCGTCACGGCCCCGCTTCCCGTCATCGCTCCCGAACAGTAGCCGCCCTCCTGCTTCTACGGGCAGCCGCAATGCCTTCTTCCCTGTCATGCCCCGATGCACTCAACCTCCTGACCACGAAAACCCCAGACCAGAACCCCTGGGTGTTCCCGGTCTGCCAAAAAATTGCAGACCAGGAACAAAAACGGCCAAAATCGTTCCTGGTCTCACAAAAACTTGCAGACCGGGAACACC
>JAEEXQ010000009.1 GCA_016287875.1 Bacteroidales bacterium
CATTGCTCAGATACATTCCCGGATAGTTCCTGAGATCGGTCTCGGTGATGCAGAGCTTGACTCCGTCTGTGCCGCTGACCGTTATGGGCAGGAAGGCGATCCTGGTCTTGTCCCATTCGGAAAGATGGATGCGCTCGTAGTGATTCTCGAACGAGTTGAAGAACGGATCTCCGTTCCGGCTGATTCTTGCGTAGGGAACCCAGGCTGTATGGTCCTCGGGGAAGACGAAGTCGGCAGTTTCGCTTACGATGTTGACGGTCTTCCTGGTTACGAACCTGTATGCGGCACCGTCGTTGAAAACTCTTACCACGAAATCGAAATCCCTGGCCTGGAGGCGGAGTTCATTGTATTCTTCGAGGACGGACGACCTTTTGAAGAACAAGGCATCTACCGTGCGGGAGACGCTCTTCCGCACCGCCTTGCGGAATTTGGTCCCGGAGCCCATCGTGCTTCCGTCCCCGAGATTGAGGGAAACTTCGGAAGGGGAGAGCAGGACCTTCCCATCGAGGGATATGCTCCAGAGAAGTTTTTCCCCGGTCTGCACGGTCACTTTCAGCCCTTGGTCGGGCGAGGCGACGGTGTATTCTTTGGCATTCAGGAAACGGGAAAACGATAAAGCTGCGGCAAGGGCAAGAAATTTTCTCATCTCTAAATTTTTGTTTTTCCAAATATAGTGTTTATTTTTGAAACATGGTTTCAGAATCACAAAACATTAACACATCGGCAATTAGCCCTGCCGACAGCTCCCTTTGGATCGCCACCTCGGCCAGGGGGCTGGTACGGGTGGGAAAGAACGGAAAGGCCTTCTCATATACCGTCGAAAAAGGGGACCTTCAGAGCAACAATATTGTTTCCCTGACCTTCGGTGACGACGGCCTGCTCTGGATCAAGGACGATTGCGGAGACGTGTTTTCGTACAGCTCCTTCTCGGGCTTCGTCAAGCAGTCGGAAGTGCCCGGAAACATCGCTGCAGCCCTCTCCAGCCCGGTTATAAAAGAAGAAGCCGCGCCTGCGCCGAGCCTTGCTCCCGCAGCCGCACATACCGTCCCTTACTGGGTGCCGGTACTGCTAACAATCTTGTTGCTCATCTGTCTGTCCGTAATATTTTTCCGTAGGAAAACGACGGCCGCCCAGGTGGAAACCCCTGCCCCTAAGCCCGGACCGAAACCCGGACCGGAGCATAAGGCAGAACCCAAGCCGGCTCCTAAACCGGCACCCGGGCCAGAACCCGAGCCCGTCGAGGGCTCCTTCTACGAGCAGGTCTATACTTTGGTGATGGAGAATTTCCGCAACGCCGATTTCGGAGTGGAAGATGTGGCTGCCGCATTCGGAATCAGCCGCGTGCATCTCAACCGTAAGCTCAAAGCGGAAAACAGTCCATCCCCATCGGATATGATAAAGACGATGAGGATGGAATTAGCTGCGGGAATGCTGAAGGACGGGACGCACAGCATAAGCGAAGTTGCCCAGGAATGCGGATTCTCTTCGGCCTCCTATTTCTCCAGCGCCTTCAAGGAGTACTACGGAGTAGCTCCTGCGGCGTACGAAAAATAATTACTTGTAAATCTGTTTGAACGCGTGTCCGCGCCAGTCTGCGGGGATCTTCACCCCGAGGATGTCGGCGATGACGGCAGGAGTGTCGTACTGCATCATATGCAGGGGAATCTCGTAGCCCTGCTTGACCTTCCTTCCGCAAACGATGAAAGGCGTCTCGAGCTCTTCGAGGCTGAACTTGCCGTGGCCCTTGCCCTTTCCGCCGTGGTCGGAAGAGAGGATTATGACGGTATCATCGTAGATGCCCGCGTCCTTTATCGCCTGGATTATTATACCTATGTTCCTGTCGAGATCTTTCTGGACCTGCATATACTCGGGGGTGTACCAGCCCTTGTTGTGCCCCGTGTTGTCGAGAATGCCATAGTACAGCGTGAAGAAGAAAGGTTTCTTCTCCTTGATATAGACGGCCCCGTTTTCGGTGTACTGTTCCAGGGTCATATCGGTATTGCCGTGGTAGGTGTTTATGTATTTCTCGAAAGAGGCGGATTCCTTGTCGCAGACGGCTCCCACACCGTCCCAGTCATAGACTATGCCGGTTTCGGCGTTGGGGTATTGCTCCCTTATCAATGTGTAGATGGTGGGAGGTATGCCGCGGCCGTTGTCTGCCGTGGAGGGAATGGTGCCCTTGGTGGAATTCCATTTGTCGAATCCGTGCATTTCGGTAGGCAGCCCGTTGAACATCGAGGCCCAGTTGATTGCCGAGGCGGAGGGCATCACGGAGCGCTTGGAAAGGGTCCAGCTGCCGTGCTGCATAAGATAAGTGATGTTGGGAATGTCTTCGGGAGCGGCTTCGCGGACGGCTTTTGCGGCCCAGCCGTCGATGCCTATCATTACTACGTGTTTGGCTTTCTTCTTTGCGGCATCGAGATCCGTCACGGAAATGCAGCAGAGAATCATCAATAGATAGCAGAGCTTTTTCATTATGTGAGTTATTATTAGTTCCTACAAATTTAATAAAATAACTTATCTTTGTAAACTTGACGTGTATGGAATGAGAAGGATAGTAGTAACAGTTTTGGCGGTATCTATGCTTTGGGCTTGCACAGGAAATATCTCCCGGGATATTCCCCCTCTGATGCGGTCCGTGCCTTCGCGTTCGCTTGCCGTAATGCACTTCCCGCACTGCAGTTCCGCCCTGGAGTTCCTGCTGGACAGCACTTCCATCTTCCGCCGCGTGGACTATGGCAGGCTGGGAAGCGCCGAAATGGTGCTGTCTTACGATTATAGCGCAGCCTTGGTGCCGCTGCTGGCCATAGATGCCGGCAAGGCCGATGCCGATACTTCCCAGGCCGTCAGGAAGGTCCTTTCCCAGGCTCAGGAACTCGGATTGCACGCGCTCTACACCGGGGACCATCTCCCCAAGCGCGCAGCTCTCCTGCTCAGCACCTCCCGCCCTTCCATCGACGAAGCCTGGAGCCATATAGAATCCGGTGCATCCATACTGGACGCCCCTGGCTTCAAGGAAGCCCTGTCCATAGATGGGCCGGGGTCCGCAAGGATAATGCTGAAGAACGGAAGCGCCTCCCGCTGGCTGCCCCGCAAACTAGATATGGGATTCTCCCGCAAAGACCTGGTGCGCTTCGTCTCCGGCGCTGCAGCCTGGACCGTGGCGGATCTGGACGGCCCCTCCGGCGAGGGTATCGTACTGCATCCTTGGACCGACGGCAAACAGTCGTATATGGCCCAGATGTTCTCCGGCCTTCCGGCAGGGGAGATGAAGCTTTCTTCCGTCATTCCCGACACGCTGGATATGGTCGTATGCCTGCCCCTGAAGGATTGCAAGGCCTACAACGAGGCTTGGAAGGAATGCCTGGACGTGCGGGCGGACCTGTCCCGGTACAAAGGCAGGCTGGCCTCGCTGAAGAGGGCTTCCGGCAAGAATCCGGAGACCTGGATGGCCGAGCAGGACCTGAAGGAAGTTGCCAGGCTTGACTGGGATGGGCACCAAGTGCTGCTTTGGCGCAGTGCCCGGCGCTCCCGCGCCTCCGCCGCCCCGGCGGAAAATCCCTACCCGGGATTCATTCCCGCGCTGTTCGGGGAAGCCTTCCGCATAACGGACGAGGGATTCCTGGCTGGCCGGGGGAACTGGACGGCTGCAGGCAGCGCCTCCGACGTGGCGGCCTGGCTTGATGCTTGCAAGGGTAAAACGGCCCAGGGAATGCCGAAAAAGGCCAAATATTACTTCCGAAGTGGAAAATTCAGCCTTGTGGCTGACAACAATAATATAATCACTAATGTCAACTGAATTAGAGTACAAGTCCGTCAACAAGCTCTTTGAGAAAAGTTTCAAGGAGCATTGGGACCGCGAGGCCCTGTCAAACTTCCAGGGTCGTACGCTCACTTACCGCGAGGTGGCCGAAAGGATAGCGATGCTGCACATCTGCTTCGAGCAGTGCGGCCTGCAGAAAGGGGACAAAGTCGCCCTCTGCTCACGCAACCAGGCCAACTGGGGAGTATGCTTCCTGGCGGCTCTTACCTATGGAGCCGTCCCCGTGCCCATCCTCCACGAATTCAAGTCGGCCAACGTCCACTATCTCGTGAACCATTCCGAATCCAAGGTCCTCTTCGTAGGGGAAACCGAGTGGGAGGGGCTCACCGAGAACGAGATGCCCGGCCTCGAAGTCGTGGTGCTTATGAACAACTTCACCTATCTCTACTCCCGCAGCGAATCGCTGACGGCTGTCCGCGACAACATCACCAAGACCTTCAACGAGAAGTATCCCGACGGTTTCAAGCCTTCGGATATCAAGTACTACGAAGACAGCCCCGAGGAACTGGCGCTCATCAACTACACTTCCGGCACTTCCGGATTCTCGAAGGGCGTGATGCTTCCTTACCGTTCGCTCTACACCAACATCAATCTGGCATATTTCGCCGAACCTCAGATGACCTGCGACTCGGACGTGGTGGCAATGCTGCCCTCCGCCCATATGTACGGCCTGATGTTCGAACTGATATACGAGATGATCCTCGGCTGCCACGTGCACTTCCTCACGCGCGTCCCCAGCCCCAAGATCATTATGAAGGCTTTCCAGGAGATACACCCCGACATCATCATCGCCGTGCCTCTCATTATGGAGAAGGTCTATAAGACCCAGCTCAAGCCCATAGCCGACCGCACCCGCCCTATGATGTACGTTCCCCTGCTGGCCCAGGCCATACAGAAAAAGATACGCGACGGGCTCATCACCGCGTTCGGCGGTCGTTTCGAGGAGGTTATCCTCGGCGGCGCCGCATTCAATCCCGAAGTCGAGAATTTCCTCCGCAAGATCCACTTCCCCTTCACCGTGGGATACGGAATGACGGAGTGCGGCCCTATCATAACCTACGAAAAGTGGTTCCGCTCCCGCAAGGGCTCCTGCGGAAAGGCCATCCCCGGCTGTGAGATCCGCATCGATTCCTCCAATCCCCACAAGATCCCCGGCGAAGTGCAGATCAAGGGCGGCAACGTCTTCCTCGGCTACTATAAGAACCGCGAAGAGACCCGCAAATGCTTCACCAACGACGGCTGGTTCAAGACGGGAGATATGGGCGTGGTAGATGCCGACGGATATCTCTACCTGCGCGGCCGCTCCAAGTGCATGATCCTGGGCGCCAATGGGCAGAACGTATATCCGGAGGAGCTCGAGGCCGTGATCAACAACGCCTCCTATGTGGTGGATTCCCTGGTCATCGAGGATGGCGGCGGCCTTACCGCCCTCATCTATCCCGACTATCAGCAGGGAGAGAACGACGGCCTGGACCACGAGCAGCTGGAAGAACGTCTGGTAGGCAGCCTGCCCGAGTTCAACAAGCTCCTTCCCTCTTACGCCCAGCTCCGCAAGATAGAGCTGATGCCCGAGGATTTCGAACGTACGCCTAAGAAGAGCATCAAACGATATCTGTATCAGAGGAACAAATAATGAACAAATTCGACGAAAAGTACATCCGGATGGCCAAGATTTGGGCAACCAACTCCTACTGCAAGCGCAGGCAGGTAGGTGCCCTTATCGTCAAGGACAAAATGATTATTTCCGACGGCTACAATGGCACTCCTTCGGGCTTCGAGAACGACTGTGAGGACAATAACGTCACCAAGCCCTACGTCCTGCACGCGGAGGCTAATGCCATTACCAAGGTAGCCAAGTCCGGCAATTCTTCGGAGGGCGCCACACTCTACGTGACCGCTTCTCCGTGCATAGAATGCGCCAAGTTGATAATCCAGTCCGGTATCAAGAGGGTTGTTTACAGCGAGGAGTACCGTCTCGACGATGGTCTGAAGCTGTTGAGCCGCGCCGGAATCGAAGTAGAAAAAGTAGAAGCTGAATGAGAAAGTATTCTTCCGTATGGGTGGCCCTGCTGGGCGTCCTGGTGGGTGCCCTGTCGGTACTGACCGTGCAGAAAGCGCAGGAAAACCGCCGTATGCTGCGAACCGAATTCAAGGATTGGCGCAAGCTGAACCTTGTGCTGCAGTCGCTGGATGAGAACTATGTCGATACCGTGGACCGCAAGGCGGTCACCGATGCCGCCATCTCCGCCGCCCTGGGCGCCCTCGATCCGCATTCGGTGTATATGCCGCCGGCCATACTGGAAGAATCCGAAACCGAACTGGCCGGCAATTTCGACGGCATAGGCATTCAGTTCAACGTTCCCAACGACACGGCCATAGTGCTTGAGGTCATCCCCGGAGGCCCGTCCGAAAAGATAGGCCTCCAGCCGGGAGACCGCATACTCAAGGTCGATGAAAAGAACATAGCCGGGGTGCGCTTCCCCCAGGACAGCATGGTCCGCAAGATGCGCGGTCCCTCGGGTTCGAAGGTCCATCTGACCGTCCTCAGGGACGGGGAGACCGTGCCCTTCGAGATAACCCGCGGGAAGATACCCGTAAACAGCGTGGACGCTGCCTTTATGGTGGACGATACCACAGGATACCTCCGTCTGGGCAAGTTCGCGCGTACGACCTACCAGGAGGTGCTTTCCGCCAGCGAGAAACTTCTCTCGCAGGGGATGAAGCGGCTGATATTCGACCTCCGCGACAATGGCGGTGGTTTCTTCGACCAGTCGCTCTACCTCGCCGATATGTTCCTCCCCAAGGACGCTCTGATAGTTTATCTGGAGGGCCGCAACCGCAGCCGCCAGGACTACACCGCTTCCGGCAGAGGAAAGATGCAGGACATTGCCATCGACGTGCTTATCAACGAGAATTCCGCATCCTCCAGCGAAATCTTCGCCGGGGCCATACAGGACAATGACCGCGGAAAGATCATAGGTCGCCGTTCGTTCGGCAAGGGCCTCGTCCAGGAGCCTCTCTACTTCAACGACGGCAGCGGCCTTCGCATCACCGTAGCCCGTTACCATACACCTTCCGGCCGCTGCATACAGAAACCCTACTCCAGCAGCGAGGATTACGCCTACGACATCTACTACCGTTACAGGGACGGGGAGATGCTCAACGCCGACAGCGTCAAGGTAGATAAGAGCGAGGCCTTCCACACCGTAGGCGGTCGCACCGTCTATGGCGGAGGAGGGATAATCCCGGACATATTCGTGCCCATAGATACCACCAAGGCATCCAATTTCTATGTGGCCTGCAACAAGAAGGCGACCGCTATGCGCTTCGCGTCCTGGTGGTTCGACTCTCACAAGGCCCAGCTGCAGGCGATAGGGGACTTCGCTTCGCTGAACAAGTACCTCGACTCCGCCGGCCTGGAAAGCGCGTTCCTCCGTTTCGCTGCTTCGAAGGATGGGCTCAAGCCATCGTCCGCTTCGGAATGGGCTTCCGAGAAGAGTTATATGATGACCGCCGTCCGTGCCTTGGTAGGCCGCTACTCCAAACTGGGAGATGAAGCCTTCTATCATATCTACCTTGCGGTGGACAATGTTTTCGGGGTTGCTATTGTTAGCTAAATTGCTTATATTTGGCGAGTTAACCAAGTATAAGTGATTTATGAAAAGGCTTCTCTTATTACTAGCAGTCGTTCCTTCCGTTTTTTTCGCCGTATCCTGCGATCCGGTCAATACTGACGGGCCCGATAACGGTGGTGACTCCAAAGACAAGACCGACATCCGTCTTATAGATGTACAATCTGAATACAAGGTAGCGAGCGACATCGATACCGTAATGCTTCGCTTTTCCGTGACTCTCGGCGAATCCGCCGCCGCTTGGAAGGTGACTGCCTCCCAGGACTGGTGCAAGCCCGAGCCCGCCGAAGGCACTGGCTACGCCGAGGTGTTCGTGGCCATCTCTGCCAACGATAAGGCAAGCGCCCGGGAAGCCGAACTGGTGATCAGTGCCGGAACTAAGACCAAGAAATTAAAGGTTACCCAGTGCATGTATGCCGGGGCCATGCCTGCCGAGTCGTGGTTCACGAAACCCTATTACGAGCGTACCGACAGGGAAAGGGTCGGGCTCCGCGGCCCCGTGAAGAGCTGGTACATCAGCACTTATACCACTTACGACAAGTATTACTACGACGAAGCCGGCCATCTGGTAAAGGAGGAGTACTACAACACCACCGACAATTATATGGAGGTCAGATGGGTACACAGCTACGATGCGCAGGGCCGTCGCGTGAAATCCGAACAGAGCTACGGCAGCGACGCCGAGGGCGGCCGCACCTTTACTTACGAATATGGCAATACCGGCAAGCTGGTCGCTACCGCCGCATACAACTGGATAGAATTCCAGGAGGGCTGGGTGAGCGGGAAGAACTTCCCTTTGTCCATATGGAAGGACCTCTCTGCCATTCACTATCTGGACAATTCTCCATTCTACTACGAACGGGAGGATATAGTTTTCGCTTTCCAGCCCGACGGTAATCTGGTCATTACGGATACATACTGCCGCAACCAGGATGGCAGTGCCCCCGAGGTCTCCGTATATCATATCGCCTACGAGAACGGTCTGCCCGTCTCCTGCGCCGAGAGCGAGGTTGCGGTGAAGTACGATGACAAGGGTAATCCTGCGGAACTTAGCGTCGACGGAGGGGCTAAGACCTGGACTTTCCTCAGCCACCCGAGAGTCCTGCTTGCCGCAACGATGTCCGAGCCCAAGGCCCAGGGAATGGTGGCACAGTTCTGGGCGAACTACTTCTACAACAGCAACGGGGACGCCATCCGCTTCCAGCGTGCTTACTTCTCTGCCGACCAGGAATATAACGATTACTACATCAAATATTTCTACGACGCCCACGGCAACTGGATACAGCGCGAAGAGTCCACCGAACCCGCATTCCAGCACGGCCAGCACTTTATCGGCGAGGTCAACCGCGAGATAGAATACTATTAATGGCAAGGTAATTGCTCTATAAGCAGGAAAAACGATAATATTATGAAAAAGTTTTTCCTACTTATAGCATTGAGTTTCCTCGCCGTAGGCGCGTCTGCGCAGCATTACGGTTATTCCGGTCATCAGCGCCACCAGGCGCCCTACCGCCAGGCCCCCTACCGCCAGGCCCCTTACCGCCAGGCCCCTTACCGTCAGGCGCCCTACCGCCAGGCCCCTTACCGCCAGGCGCCCCACCACCAGGCCCCCGCTTACGGTCATAACCTGAGGCCGGAGGTCGCTTGCCTGCACGACTGGCAGAACCTTTGGAACGGATGCCACGTCAGGCTGAAGGGCGGAAAGGTCTATGTATATGAAAGAGACGGCGACCGCGTAGTCTATGGCGACGAAATAATCCTCCTGCCCACCGGTTTCTACAAGGTGCGCAAGGGATATGACTGGCGCATCTACGAGGAGGACGGCGACTGGACATCCATCCACGGCGAGCAGATAGTTAACTTCTGGAACGGGTGCTACTGTGCCCTTTCAGGAGGAGTCTGGAGGGTGTACGACTATGACGGCGACAGATTGGGCGTATGGTCCCAGCACCGCATAGAGCTTCTTTGGAACGGTTTCTACAAGTACGAGAGGAGCGGCCGCTACTATGTCGCCGACCAGAAAGGGGACAGGATCTTCAATATCTGGGGCGACGAAGTGCACCTGCGCGAGGATGGTATCTTCCAGGTGCGCAGGGGCAGCTACTATCGCTATTACGATCTCAGAGGCAACGAGTTGAGATAGCCTCGACCACCAGTTTGAATACCGGTTCGTAACTATCGGACTTCATTGTCCGGTAGTTATCGTCCGGTGTATGGTAGTACTGGAAGGCCGAGCCGTGCTCGTTCATGAAGAAGATGCAGGGGACGCCCTTGACTGCGAAGGGATAGTGGTCGCTGTTCGCGGCCAACTCCCCGCGGTCCAGCGCGGTGAAATAGCCTTTTTCCTTATTGATCTGGTCGAAAAGCCCGAACTTGGGCATGCCCTTCTCGCTGAGTTCGCAGTATATGGCGGGATTGTCATCGCCTATCATGTCGATGTTGAAGAGGAAGCGGATCTGCTCCAGGGGTACTACGGGATTGTTTACGAAGAAGGTGGAACCGCGCAGGTTGGCATCTTCTCCCGAGAAAGCCACGAAGTACATATCGAACTCGGGCCTGTGAAGGGCATAGTAGTCCGCCAGGGTGATTATGGTCGCGGTTCCGGAGGCATTGTCATTGGCTCCGGGGTAGAACACTTTGGGACCCAGGTTGCCCAGGTGGTCGTAATGGGCAGTGAAAACGTAGCAGCTGTCATGCCTGCGTCCGTTCACCTTGGCAATCACGTTCTCGGTCCCGTAGCCTGAGAGGAACTTGTTGTCTATCGCGGTCTTGATGGTCCTGGCGCCTTCCATCGCTTCGGGAACTACCCAGATAATAGGTTTGTCCACGACCTTCTCGCCGTAGGCCTTATAGAATTTGAGGGGCCCCGCCCAGGTGTACACTACGCCCGTGTTGGGCAGCTCTCCTCCCTTCAGTATGCGGGAGAAGACCTTGCGGTGTTTGTAGGTGTACAGGAAGTCGCAGACCACCATGCAACCCTTGTTCTCGGGTTTCTGCAGGTCGGCATAGATGCGCTCGGCGTCGAAGTTGAGGGTATCCACGAAGTAGAGGGGGAATTCTCCGTGCACCCCAGGAGAGAACTCGCGCATCGAGAAGTCCTTTCCCGGAGCGAGCCTCTTGCCATCGACGCTGATTTCCATATCTCCGCAGAAGGTGTTGATGTCCAAGGTGAATTCCTGGTAGCTGACTTCGTCCACACCGGATTTCTCGAACTGGCGGTAGATGTATTTGCCTGCCTTGCGCACGCCGTCGCGGGCGTATCCGCGCCCTTGGTATCTGGCGCTGCTGAGCTGGCGTACTATTTTTTTGAAACGGGGCAGGTCCTGGGCCTGCGAGATCTGCGCCGGCAGCAGGGCTGCCAATGCAAGGAGGGAGATAATGATTCTCTTCATATAGACACTAGTGTTTCTTGGATTTTCCGAGCACCGCCCAGCGGACGAAGGGGATACGTCCGATTATCTCGTTCAAGAGCGGAGTCAGAGTGAATACTGCGAGGGTGAGTATGGCATACATCGCTGCAGGAGGCAGCTGGGTGTATATTTTCATCATATAGCCCAGGCTGGCTATCACCAGGTAATGGACTATGTAGAAGCCGAAACTGGAGCGGGTCATATAGTCTGCGAATCTGCCGCTGCGGTCGAATTTTGCCTGGAACCAGCCCATCATCGCAAGGCAGGCCAGCCAGCCGTAGAGGCAGTTCAGGGGGCTTCCCAGATATTCAGGGGAGGTGT
Source organism: Bacteroidales bacterium (assembly GCA_016287875.1). GTDB lineage: Bacteria > Bacteroidota > Bacteroidia > Bacteroidales > UBA932 > Cryptobacteroides. Next base: position 11,187 of record JAEEXQ010000009.1, read on the forward strand.
TGTCCTGCCCGAAGCAGCTTCCGACCAATACTCCGCCGATCGCTACGGCGCAGCCGAGAAGCGGCGCCCAAACGCGGCCAAGGGCCTCCTGGACGCTGTCGTTGGCGAAGATGAAGTAGCCCATGAGGAACGGGACCAAGTAGAAGAATGGTTTGTAGAGATTATAGAGTCCGTCCAGGCTTTCCGGCCGCGGATCCTGGATCATAAACTGTTCGGCTGCGTAGAACAGTACGCCGAGCAGGACCGTCCAGACTATGCCTGCCTTGCCTCCGAACACCCTTCCGCACCAGTCGTGGAAACGATTTTTCCGGTCCAGGGGACGGATGACGAGAAGTATCAGCGAAAATAGCCACAGGTCCTGTATAAACCAGAGCGGCCCTGTGCCGCTGACGGCCATCATTATATATTTGGCCACGCCCGGCATACCGTCGAAGGTGCCGGCCTTGGCAGCGACGGCCGTATTGAAATATCCCACCATCCAGTGGAAGACGAAAAGACCTATCGTGCCGGGGACAAGCAGCTTGCGCGTGCGCGCCCGGAACCATTCTTTGCCGGAGTGTTTCTCCAGGGCATAGCGTGCGCTTATACCTGCCAGCAGGAACATCAGGGGCATGAACCAAGGATACAGGATGTACATTACCACATCCTGATACTGATGCCATTCCGGATACGGACCGAATCCGCCTATGCCTCCGAAGACGCCCTTGTTGTTATAGAAATAGATGACGTGGTAGAACAGTACAAGAAGTACGGTTACCCAACGAAGATTATCCAGCCAATGTTTTCTCATTTCGAAAAGCCCTCCATCGCCTGATCTATCGCGGTCTGGAAAATCTCCGTCTTGAGCATTGCCATTCCTTTCTGGTCTCCCAGCAGTATCAGGGCGTCGCCCGGTTTGATGTCGTAGAGCTTGCGGGCGTCGCGTGGAATCACGATCTGTCCCTTGTCTCCCACCTTCACTACTCCGAAGATGTATTTACCGTCTTTTTCTGTCATAATTGTTATACAGGTTAGAAATTTCCCACAAATATAACATTTTTTTTATACGTTGGCGCAATTTGGCCAGATTTTCTCCATGGCCGCAGCACTTAATCCGCTGACTACTAATGCATTACCGGGAAGAGAATCGGCAAAATTTGCCGATTCTCTTCCCGGTAAGTAGCTGTAAATAAGTGTTTTAAGTGCTGCTCGAACCGCGGAGGGATTAGCCCGCACTGCGTGCGGCCTTTTCCCTCGAACACCGCGGGCAAAGCAATTACGGGTGCTTGGCAAAGCCAATCTTTTTGTGTGTCGGGGCACCCTTACAAGAGCGAGCTCTTGACGGATGCCCCGGCACACAAAAACGCCGCACTTCCGTGCAGCGCCCGTAATTGCTTTGCTAGCGCGGTGAGAGAGGGATTCGAACCCCCGGTACGTTGCCGTACACCTGTTTTCGAGGCAGGCTCCTTCAACCACTCGGACATCTCACCAGGTGAAAGGGACTGCAAATATAGCAATTTATTTGCAATCCCAAATCGCTATAGGCTCTTTGCTTTGGCAAGGAATGCGCGGACGTGCTCCGTATATTCCTCAGGATGCCTGGCGTACGAATTCGCGTGGACGGCCCCTTCGGCAACCCACATCTCCTTGTAACCCTTCACCTTGGCATCGTAGTTCTTCTGGAGATGGGAAAAAGGCACGAAATCATCGGCATCCCCGTGGATGAAGAGCATAGGTCGCTCGCACTTGGCAAGCTGGTTCACGGAAGATGCTTCCTTGAATCCCCAGCCGTAGCGGCTCTTGCAGACTATCGAAGCGGAGTTGAGTATGGGGAAGGGCGGCAGATGGAAACTCTGCTTTAGGTTCGACTTGAACTGGTCCCAGACCGAGCTGTAGCCGCAGTCTTCCACGAAAGCGCGGATGTAGGGAGGCAGGTCGTCGCCGCTCATCATCATAGTGGTGGCAGCTCCCATCGAAACGCCGTGCACTACCATAAAATCATCTCCCCATATGCCGTGGGCCACTTCTGCCCATTTCTCGACATCGAAGCGGTCGAGCCATCCCATCTGGGCGGCAGGGCCCTCGGAATAGCCGTGATACTGCAGGTCGGGGAAGATGACGTTGTAATTGAATTCATCCCTGTACATACGTACGAGGTACAGGAATACGAAGCGGTTGTCGGTGTAGCCGTGCACCACGACGGCCGTTCCCTGGGCGTCCGCGGGATTGGCGGCGGGGACGTAGGCTGCGTGTATCTTGTAGCCGTTGTAGCCGGTGATGGCCGTGTCTTTCAGCACTCCGGCGGCCTGCAGGCCGTCATACCAGGCCGTGCTGCCGGGAAGCAGCGAGTCGGCTTTGTGGCGGGTGCGCTCTATATCATCGACTCCGTGGGGAGTGGGGAGCAGTGCATAGTTGCACATATATCTTCCTGCCAGGCAGCTGGCCAGGGGAAGGATGATTATGGCCGTAATGACCAGACGGGTTAACTTTTTCATATGGTTACAGTGTTATCATTGTGCTACGAACTGGTAGATGATGAAGCCCTGCTGACGGTCGGGGGCAGTGCTGCTCATCGAGAACTTCGACATACGGGCGGCCCGGACCGCGAAGGAACGAAGGCATCCGTCCGAAGAAGATGAGCCCTCGTCCACCTTGGCTCCTGTCACGTTCCCTTGCTTGTCCACCGTAATGTTGATGCGCACTTCGCCCGCACCCAGGCAACGGTAGGCGGGTATAGGCAGGCGGCTGGCCTTGCGCCCTTCGAGTTCCCAGGAGAGCACGGAAGGGCCGCTGTAGCGTACCTCTTCGCGCTTGGTCTCCTTCGACTTCACGGGCTCTGCCACTACTTCGTTCTCCTCGGGGATTTCCGGAGCGCTCTGAAGGTCCTTGCGCAGTTTCTCCACATCTTTGTAGAGCTGCTCGGCATCTTCGGCGGAATGGCGGTCGTCCTTCAGGGACGAACGGTCCACGGCGATATTGCGCACAGGCTCATAACCACCGGCGAGCATCTCGTTCAGACGCTCGTTGATGGCCTGCTTGAGGTCAAGCTCTTTCTTGAGCTTTTCTATTTGCTCGGCTTTGGTGAAATCGAGTACAAAGGTGGACTCCTTCTTCAAAGTTGCACCAAGCTGGATTCCCATCAGCACGATCAGCACCGAGAGGTGCACAATCACGGTGATGTAGAGTCCTACCCGGTCATCTTTGGAAATCCGCATTCTCAGCCGTTTTTCTTATCCCTGCGGAGCGCTTTCTCTACAGTGTTGAGAATCATGTTGATGGCCACTTTGTTGTGGCCGCCCTGAGGGATGATTATGTCGGCGTAGCGCTTGCTGGGCTCGATGAACTGCAGATACATAGGCTTCACGGTCTTGCTGTAGCGCTCGATCACCCATTCCACGTTCTTTCCGCGTTCGCGTATGTCCCGGGCCATCACCCTCATCAGGCGGTCGTCGTCATCGGCGTCCACGAAGAGCTTGATGTCCATCTGGTCGCGGAGTTTCTTGCAGGTGAAGATAAGTATGCCCTCGATGATTATTACATCCGCGGGCTCTATCCTCACGGTCTCGGTCTTGGAACGGGTGCAGCTGATGTAGGAATACACCGGCTGCTGGATGGTCTTGCCTTCCTTGAGCTCGCTGAGCTGCTTGCAGAGCAGGTCCCAGTCGATGGCGTCGGGATGGTCGAAGTTCTGGTTGCGCTTCTGCTCGTCGGTGAGGTTGCTGGAGTCTTTGTAGTAAGCATCCTGGGGGATGACTACTACTTCCTCCTTCAGCCTGTCCTTGATGGCTTTCACGACAGTGGTCTTTCCTGAGCCGGAGCCGCCGGCAATACCAATTACCAACATTAGAATTCTGCGTTTTTAGGAGTCCTGGGGAAGGGGATGACGTCGCGGATGTTCTGCATACCCGTGACGAAGAGAAGCAGCCTCTCGAATCCGAGTCCGAATCCGCTGTGAGGGCAGCTGCCGAAGCGGCGGGTGTCCAGATACCACTCGAGCGTGCGGCGGCTCATTCCCAGCTCGTCGATGCGGGCGTCCAGCTTCTCGAAGCTTGCCTCGCGCTCGCTGCCGCCTATGATTTCGCCGATCTTGGGGAAGAGAACATCCATAGCGCGCACCGTGCGGCCATCTTCGTTCTGTTTCATATAGAAGGCCTTGATGTCCTTCGGATAGTCGGTAAGTATGACGGGCCTGCCGAAGTGCTGCTCTACCAGGTAGCGCTCGTGCTCGCTCTGCAGGTCCACGCCCCAGCTGACCGGATACTCGAACTTGTGTCCGTCTGCGACGGCCTTTTCCAGGATCTCTATACCCTCGGTATAGGTGAGGATCTTGAACTCGGTGTCCACCACGCTCTTCAGGCGTTCTATGAGCTCCGGATCATAGCGGTCGTTCAGGAATTTGAGGTCGTCGTAGCAATTGTCGAGGGCATAGCGCACAAGGCTCTTGATGAAGTCCTCGGCAAGGGCCATATTGTCGCGGATGTCGTAGAAGGCCATTTCGGGCTCTATCATCCAGAATTCCGCGAGATGGCGGGGCGTATTGGAATTCTCGGCGCGGAAAGTCGGGCCGAAGGTGTAGATTTCTCCGAGGGCCGTTGCACCGAGCTCTCCCTCGAGCTGGCCGCTCACGGTAAGGGAAGTGCGTTTGCCGAAGAAATCCTTGCCATAATCGATTCCTCCCTTCTTGTCGCGGGGGAGGGGTGCGTTAAGGTCCAGAGTCGTTACCTGGAACATATTGCCCGCACCTTCGGCATCGGCCGCGGTGATGAGGGGGGTATGCAGGTAGACGAAACCCTTGGAATGGAAATACTCGTGTATGGCATAGGCCATCTGGCTGCGGAGCCTGAGCACTGCACCGAATGTATTGGTGCGCGGGCGCATGTGCGCGACCGTGCGGAGGTACTCGAAGCTGGTATCCTTTTTCTGGAGGGGATAACGTACCGGATCGCATTCTCCGTAGAGCTCGATCTCCGCCGCCTGGATTTCGACTGCCTGGCCGCTGCCTATGGATTCGACGAGCTTGCCGCGTACGGCTATGCAGGCGCCGGTGCTTATCTTGGAAAGCAGCTCCGGGTCAGTGGCGGTCTTGTCCACCACTATCTGTATGTTGTTGATGGTGGAACCGTCGTTAAGCGCGATGAACGCTATTTCCTTGTTACCTCTCTTCGTGCGCACCCAACCTTTGGCGAGGACGTCCTCGCCGGGTGCCTTCTTCAAAAGATCTTTGACCTTTGTTCTGAGTATTTCTTTTGACATTGTTTAATGCATTTTAAAAAGCAGCCCTCATATAGGGGGCTGCTCTATAGTACTGGGTCAGGATTACTGGCCCTTTCTTGCCGAATACATGATCTTAAGCGCGGAGCAGCGTCGCAGCTCCTGCTTGATATCAGTTATCGTACCCATACGTACATCCTGGTCCGCCCTGATGCAGACGGTCATCAATGCACGTTCGCCTTCTTTCTTGGAGTCACGCTCAGCGGCGATGAAGTCGCGGATGTCGTCGATGTTCCTGAAGGAATCATTGAGCTGGATTCGGGGCTCGTTACCGTACTGTGCCTGGAGGCGGCGGATAGGAGCACCCACGTTGATGTAGGTTGCAAGGTCCTTGCGCTCGAGCTTTACGGACTCGGTGGCGGAAGGGATCCTCACGACGACCTTGTTCTCGGTCTCCCTCATCTGGGTGGTCACCATAAAGAAGAACAGGAGCATGAAAACGATATCGGAGAGAGAACCGGAAGCGATGCCCGGCATTTCTTTCTTTTCGCTTTTTTTGAACATTGACATAACTGTATCCTCCTATCTTCTTCTTGATTTACCTACATCCTTAGGCTCTGCCTCGGAAATCTGAGGAGGCACGAGCTCCTTGATGGCCTTCTGATGCTCTTCGTCCAGGGCGGCGAACTTCTTTCCGAACTCCTTCATAGAAGCCTCGTCGCGAAGTTCGTTGACAGCTTTTACAAGCTCGTTCTGAACTGCGATGTAGACATCGTAGGTGGTTCCGCGGTCATTCTGCAGAGAGATGACGGCTTTGGTAACTTCGCGCGTGCCTATACCCTTGATTTCCTTAGGTTCCTTTGCAGGAAAGTTAGGATTGTCTGCAGGGTTGGTGACGATAAGCTTGACTTTATCCTTGAGTTGGCTGATGTCTATGGGGTCGGAACCGGCAAAAATTCTGTCAGCGGAGTTAATCCTCACAAGAATGATGTTGCGACGATTGACTTTCATGTCTTCGACCTTCTGCGAGGGATCAGGCATAGGGGGAAGACGACGGCTCAGACCTGTCTGGGTCCCCATCGTAGTAGTCATGAGGAAGTAGCAGAGCAGGAGGAAAGCGATATCCGCCGTTGAACTTGAATTAATCGCGGGTGTTTTCTTTGCCATAGTCCATTAACCTTTTTTGTTCGTGATTGCGAGACGGATTTCGCCTACGATGATGGCAATGATTGCCGCAGCGCCTGCGAAATAGGTCAGGGACAGAATCGTATCGGTGAATTTAAGCATTGCCTGGCTAGGCTGATCCTGGTTCAGATCGATAGCCGGGGAGCCGGGTGCAATCAGATAGGCGATAAAGCAGATCACAGCAAAGATGCCAAGCCCGATGCCCATCTTGACGAGGGACTTGGGATTGTTCTTGATGCCGAGGATCAAGCCTACGATGACGACGGCTGCGATCGCGAGGCCTACCATGATGTAAGCCCAGAGGAGCAGGACGTCAACGTTGCCTTCTTTCCATCCTCCGACGAAGCCCATTACGAGAATGGCCACCGTCAAGACGATGAGAAGCACCATCGACCATTTGAATATCTTATTCAGGTTTTTCATTTCTTGTTCTCGTATTTGGTAAGGACATCGACGAGGCTGATGGAGCTGTCTTCCATATCGATGGTGATGCTCTCGATCTTGGCGAGGATGTAGTTGTAGAACACCTGGAGGATCATAGCGACGATGAGACCTGCCACGGTGGTGATAAGGGCGACCTTCATACCGCCGGCAACGACGTTAGGGGAGATGTCACCTGCTTTCTCGATATCATCGAATGCCTGGATCATACCGATAACGGTACCGAGGAATCCGAGTGAAGGGGCGATGGCGATGAAGAGGCTGATCCAGCTCAGACCGCTCTCGAGTTCGCTATTCTGGACGGAGCCGTAGGAAACGATGTTCTTCTCGACCACGTCGATGCCCTGATCGTAGTGCATCAGACCCTGATAGTAAATGCTTGCAACGGGTCCGCGGGCCTCACGGCAGACATCCTTGGCTTTCTCGATTCCACCCTCGGCAAGAGCTTTCTCGACATCGGCGATGAGCTTCTTGGTGTTGGTCTTGGAGAAGGAGAGGTAAAGGATACGCTCGATTGAAAGTGCAAGACCGAGGACGAGGCAGATGATGATGATGGACATGAATCCAGGACCACCCTGAATGAACTTGGTCTTGAGAGCCTGGGTGAGGGGAACCTCGGGTGCTGCTGCCGTCTCTGCAGGAGCGGCGGGAGCCTCAGCTACTTCTTCGGTAGCGGCCTGCTCGGGAGCCTCAGCTTCCTGTGCGGATGCAATGTTTGCAGTGAAAGCCATAAGGGCAGCTGCTGCAAGGATCATGAAAAACTTTTTCATAACTGTTGTCTAGTGATTTAATTGATAATTTTATTGATGTTATTTTTTTGTCTGAATAAAATCATCGCAATTTAGCAAAAATAATTCATATGCCAATACTTATTTTGATATTTCCCCTTTCAGGTTTTTTTCGAGCAAGCGCTTTACTTTTTCATTATCAGCGTGTTCGCCCATCAGATAAAACAGTTTGGCAAGTCCGCTTTCCGTGGTTATGTCGCCTCCGGACACCACCCCCGCTTCCTTGAGGGATTTGCCCGTGGCATAAAGATTCATATTCACATCGCCTGCAAGGCACTGCGTGACATTGAGAATTATCTTTCCTTTGGCTGCGCTTTCCCGCACGATGTCGGTGAACCAGGGCTTTGAAATGGCGTTTCCCGAGCCGTAGGTCTCCAGTATGACTGCCCTTATGCCGTCCCCCAGCAGCACGTTCCGGGCAACCTGGGAGGTGATTCCAGGATGTACCTTGAGTATGGCCACCCGGGTGTCGAGTTCGGTGTGTATGGAGAATGGTGCCGGGGATGCGGCGGGATAGCGTATCTCGGCCTTGTTGTAGCGTATGTTTATGCCGGCCTCGGCAAGAGGCGGGCAGTTGGGGGAGCGGAAGGCATCGAAAGCCGTGGCGTTCACCTTCGTGGCGCGGTTCCCGCGTATCAGCTGGGAATTGAAGTAGATGGCTACTTCCGGCACCATCGCCCGGCCCTTGGAATCCTTGGCAGAAGCCACTTCTATCGCCGAAACCAGATTCTCCTTGCCATCGGTTCGGAGACTCCCCACGGGCAGCTGGCTCCCGGTGAAGATGACGGGTTTGGTCAGCGAATCCAGCATGAAGCTCAGGGCCGAAGCCGAATATGCCATCGTGTCGGTGCCGTGCAGTACCACGAATCCGTCGTAATCGTCGTATTTCTCCTTGATCAGGCGGGCCAGTTCCTTCCACATCCCCGGCTCCACGTCGGAAGAGTCGATCAGCGGATCGAAGGTGTAGGAATCTATCTTGAAAGTGAATTTCCGCAGCTCCGGGACCTCGTTCAGTATTTCCTGGAAATCGAAGGGGACGAGCCCGTGCCCGCTGTCCTTCATTCCAATGGTGCCTCCCGTGTAGATCAGGAGTATGGCAGATTTGTCGCTGGTGGTCATATTGCGAAGAGTTTCTTTGCGTTGTCGGTGGTGACGGCCGCAACCGTCTCTATGTCCAGGCCTTTCACCTCTGCTATCTTGGCAGCTATCAGGGGGATGTTGGCGCTTTCGTTGCGTGTGCCCCGCAGCGGCACGGGAGCCATATAGGGGGCGTCCGTTTCCAGCAGGATGCACTCCAGGGGAATCTCCCGCACGGTTTCCGGCAGGGAGGCTTTCTTGAAGGTGACTACTCCACCTATCCCCACGGACCAGTCCCCGTACTTGCGTATGCGGCGGAAGGTCTCGATACTGCCGCTGAAAGCGTGCAGGTTGCCCCTCAGGCCCAGGTGGCGGCAGGAGTCCAGGACTTCGAAGAAGTCGTCGGTGGCATCCCGCAGGTGTATGTTCACGGGCAGGCCCCAGGCGGCGGCCAGTTCGAACTGTATGCGCAGTACCTCCTTCTGCTCCTCGCGGAACTCCTTTCCGTAGTGATAGTCCAGGCCTATCTCCCCTATGGCTACAGCCCCCTTGCCCTTCCAGGCTTCCAGAGCGTCGATTTCGCGCTTCCATTCCTTCCCGACCGATTCCGGATGCACTCCCAGCATGGGATAGAGCACTCCGGGGTGCCGCCCTGCCGCAGCGTACATATCGTCGCGCTCGGCTATGCCTATGTCGGCCAGCAGCATCTTCTCCACGCCGGCGGCCAGGGCCCTCTCTACGAAAAGGTCCTGTTCTTCCCCGGGGAAGGCTTCGTCGGTGCAGTGGGTATGGGTGTCGATAAAGGTCATAATATGCAAAGTTACGATTTTCTCTCATTGATGGTACACCGTCCCATCAGGTCCAGGCAGATGAATCCGTCGGATTCAAGCATGGTGGCGGTGCGGGCGACTTCGTTGTAGGGCTGGCCGCTCCGTATGCACAGCTCTTCGAGGTCTATCCCGCGCTCCTCCCTTATCAGCTCCGCGATCCTAAGCATCTGGTTCAGCCCTATGGTGTCCAGCCGGCCGGAATAGCAGGTGTTGAGGCGGGAGATCAGATCCTCCTTCTTCCGCAGCCTGTATCTCCCCAGGCCCAGCTGCTCGCCTATGCCGGAGAGCCCCGTCACCGCTTCCGCCACCCCTTCGCGGATAAGGCTGTTGCATCCGGCCGAGCGAATGTCGTCCACCCTCCCCGGAAGGGCGAAGACCTGGCGCCCGTAACCATCTGCCAGCCTGCAGGTTATCAATCCTCCTCCCTTGGCCTTCGACTCTATCAGCAGGGTGCTCTGCGCGAGCCCGGCGATTATCCTGTTCCGCCGGATGAAAGTGAAGGCTACGGGGGATGTCCGCAGGGGATAGTCGGTCACCAGGGCGCTGCCTTTGGACCCTATGATGCGCTCGGCGATCTGGCGGTGGGCTGCTGGGTAGATTCCGTCTATCCCGCAGGGCAGCACCGCGATGGTCCGAAGGCCCTTTTCCAGGGCGCTGAGATGCGCGTTTATATCCACTCCGAAGGCCAGCCCGCTGATGATTGCCGGGCGTGCCGGGGCCTGTGAACAGGCATCTACTATCTTCCTTGTCCATTCCCTCCCGTAAGGGGAGATGTCCCTGGTGCCCACGACGGCTATCGCGGGCCCGTCGGCGAAGAATTCTTCCGGGGGAGAGGAGGCCCTGTAATACAGGCCGGCTGGGCAGTCCTGGCACTCTTTCAGTGCCGCGGGAAAAGCAGCCTCGGTGCTGGCGACATATCCCCAGCCCCTCCTCTCCAGTTCCTCCAGCTCGGCTTCCGCCTCCCGCAGCACCTGGGCCGACACCATCCCCCTGTATTTGCTGCCCGGGCCCAGCAGACCGTCGATTTCCTCGGTGCTGAGGTCGAAGATGGCGGCGGCGGACCCCAGCCGGGAAATCAGCCCCGTAACATACAGTGGTTCATACCCGAAAACCTTCCCAAGCGCGATAGCGCAAATCCTTTCTATCCTGATGTCTTCCATGCTCCCAAGGTATGAAAAAACAAAATACCCACGGGGGTAGAATCCGTGGGTAAAAACAGAAATTTAAGTTTGGATAGTCTCAAACAATCAGAAGGGCGTCCCCGTAAGGGCCGAAACGGTAACCTTCCTTGAGGGCCACCTCGTAGGCGTTCATCACGTTCTGATATCCTCCGAACGCGGCTACGCACATAAGCATCGTGGATTCCGGACGGTGGAAGTTCGACACGAAAGCGTCGGGAATCGAGAAGGTGTAGGGAGGGAAGATGAATTTGTTGGTCCAGATGTCGTTGGCCTTCACTTCGTTGGTGGTGGTTACATAGGTCTCCAGGGCGCGGGCCACGGTGACGCCTACGGCAAGTATCTTGTGCCCTGCCTTCTTGGCGGCGTTGATCTTTGCGGCGGATTCCTCCGAAATGATCATCCTCTCCCCGTCCATGCGGTGCTTGGAAAGATCTTCCACGTCCACCCTGCGGAAATGACCTATGCCCATATGTACGGTTATGAAAGTCTTGTCGATGTCGGCAAGTATCATCCTGTTGAAAAGCTCGCGGCTGAAATGCAGGCCGGCGGCGGGAGCGGAAACCGCGCCCTCGTGCTCGGCGAAGATGGTCTGGAAGTTCTCGGCATCCTCGGGGGTAGGATCCTCCTTCACCCATTCGGGCACGGGAGTCTTACCGAGCGCGAAAAGGTTGGCCTTGAACTCGTCGTACGGCCCGTCGTACAGGAAACGCAGGGTCCTTCCGCGGGAAGTGGTGTTGTCGATGACCTCGGCAACCATGCTTTCGTCTTCTCCGAAATAGAGCTTGTTGCCTATACGTATCTTGCGGGCAGGCTCCACGATTACATCCCAAAGCTTCTGCTCCTTGTTGAGCTCGCGCAGCAGGAAGACCATAATGTCGGCGCCCGTCTTCTCTTTCTTACCGAGAAGCTTGGCAGGGAAGACCTTGGTGTCGTTAAGCACGAAAAGGTCCCCTTTTCCGAAATAGTCGATGATGTCCTTGAATTGACGGTGTTCGATTTCCCCGCTGCTCTTATGCAGCACCATAAGCTTGCATTCGTCCCTCCAGCGCACGGGTTCGGTAGCGATCCTGTCTTTGGGGAGGTCGAATTTGAATTGAGATAGTTTCATTGTCCAGCGAATAAAAAGCTATTATTATACGCCGGAAACGGGCTAAAAGTTTCAGGGGTAAGGAAATATTTACACTTTTGCCTCGCGGAAGACCTCCTGGATGGAAGGGTAAGTGTCCGCCAGGAAAGCCGGCAGGCTGGATTTCGCCACCCATCCCGCCTTGGTGATGTCTTCCTCCCGCTGTGGTGCCAGGTCCACCGGATCGGTGTAGAGCATATCGTACCACCAAGTGTGTTTCAGATGCCAGATTCCGTCCCTCAGATAGCAGTGGTCGGTGACGCAGATGAGGTCCCTGAGCTCGAGCTTGTCCACCCCGGTCTCCTCCTGCACCTCGCGCAGGGCGGTGACGCGTATGTCTTCTCCGTCCTCCTGATGCCCTTTGGGCAGGTCCCAGAGCCCGTTCCTTTTTATGAGCAGGTAGTCCCCGCGGCGGTTGCTCACCAATCCGCCGGCGGCATTCACCTCCTTGAATTCGGCGCAGAGGCGGTGATACACCTTGTCGGTATCGGCCGCCGGGATGTAGATGCGGCTGAGTTCCTTGCTGGACTCGAACATCAGCACCAGGGTGTGCACGTCTATCCTTTCGCCAAGGTGGAATTCCACGGCGTTGGGGTCGGCGAGGGCCTGGTCCCCGGGCTCGCAGATTATGATGCAGCGCTTTTCGAAGTATATCCTGTGCATATAAAAAATCGCTATCTTTGCGGTAGATTGCAAATTTAGGAAAAATTACGCTATGAGCGCACAATACAGCAGCAAACACGGTATCGTCTCGCGCCCTCAGGCGGAGCTGTATATGGCTTTCACCGATATGAGGAATTTCCTGGCCATGATGCCCGAGGACAAGAAACAGGGCGTGACGGCCGATTACGATACCATCAGCGCGACGGTGCAAGGCTTTACCATAGGAGTGAAGGTCACGCGTCGCGAACCCTATAATTATATAGAGCTTCAGGACGACGGGGCCCCGTTCAAATTTATGGTCTCGCTGCATTTCGATCCTGCCGACGATCCTCTCAAATGCGACTTCCACATCGATCTTCTCGCGGATCTCAACCTGATGATGAAGATGATGATAGGCAACAGGATCCAGGAGGGGCTCGACAAGATAGTGGACGGCCTTACCAAGATCTGATGGCAGGAGCTTCTACGTCCATAAGGCTTAACCCTTTCAAGGGTTGCGATGGCCCGGAGGGTACCCCGGTGCCGTGGAGCCCTTACGGACGGATGCTCGCAGAGCGCCCGAATTTCACCCTAGACCCCCTCTTCCACGCCGGCTGCTATTATGTGCAGGACAGCAGCGCGATGTTCGTGGGCCATCTCTTCCGCAAATATGCGGAATCACCTTTCCGCGTACTCGACCTCTGTGCCGCCCCCGGAGGCAAGACCACCGACCTGGCGGCGTCGCTCCGCGAAGCCTGCGGCGCTTCTTTCGAACTCACGGCCAACGAGGTGATGAAGGCCAGGGTATCCGTGCTCGCCGACAACGTGGGCGTATGGGGGGACCCGAACGTGAAGGTTACCAGCGCCGATCCTGCGGTGATAGGCCGGCTGATGAAAGGCTACTACGATGTGATAGTGGCGGATGTGCCCTGCAGCGGGGAAGGTATGTTCCGCAAGGACCCGCGCGCCGTGGCGGAATGGTCGCCGGAGCTTCCGCAAATCTGCGCTGCCCGCCAGCGCCGCATACTGGCCGACGTATGGCCGGCCCTTAAAGAAGGAGGGCTGCTGATATATTCCACCTGCACCTACGAGGACTGCGAGAACGACTCCAACCTGGAATGGGCCGCCCGCGAGCTGGGCGGCGACATCATCCATCCGGAAGATGAATTCCCTCAGTACGGGGTGCGCCTCACCCGTTGCGGAAGTTTGCTGAAGGCCGGAGAAGTCCCTGGCGAAGGCCAGTGGGCCGGTGCCCTGCGCAAGACCTCGTCCGCCCCCTCCGCCCGCTGCAATATTTCCGACCTGAGGCCGCTGGAGAGCCGTCTGCAGCTATTCGATGAAAAAATTCCCAGAGTGGAACTGGATTTGCAGCAAGCGCTGCGGTATCTGCACAGGGACTCGCTCTTCCTGCCGGATGCTCCGAAGGGTATGCTGGTGGTCTGCTACCGGCAGCATCCTCTGGGCTTTGCCAAGAACCTTGGGACCAGATGCAATAATCTCTATCCCAAGAGCCGCAGAATACAAATGGACGTATGAAAAGAATCATAAGCATAATGCTTTGCTGCTGCTGCCTTACCGCAATGGGGCAGAGCGCTGAGCAATTCAAGGAGAAGTATGACAGGCAGGTGCGCCTGACAGGCCAGGATGGCGTGGGTGTGGAATACATCCTCGAGAAGTGGGGAGAGGCCTACCCCGACGACTGTGAAATGCTGGAGGGGAAATACAAATACTATTTCGTGAAATCCAAGTCCGAGCAGATACAGGCCATCGATGCCGAGCGCTATCTGGGCGAGAAGCCCGTGCTCAGCCTCAAGGATTCCCTGGGGAAGAAGGTGAACTATTTCATGGTTCCCCAGTATGACGATTCCCTCTTCCTTATCAGCCAGAAATGCATCGACAGGGCCATAGAGCTCTCTCCCGAGGCCCTGATCTACCGTTTCGACAAGATTACCGCCCTGGCTTCCTACGAAAAGGAAAGCCCCGATATGGCGGCCACCGCGATGCTCGACCTCATAGATTACGACGCATCCGCCCACCCCGCCTGGACCTATGCCGGCGCCGAGGTGCCGCGCGAGGATTTCATCTCCGCGGTGCAGGAATACTGCTATATGTTCTACCACATTGGCAGCCCCAGTTCCTACGAATCCTTCCGTACCCTCTCCGAAAGGATGCTGAAGAAGGATCCCAAGAATACCGTGTTCCTGAACAACCTGGGAGCCTACTGGCAAGTGGCCCGCCGCGACGACAAGAAGGCAGCCAAGTACTACAAGAAAGTGCTGAAGCTCAATCCCGGTGACGAGTCGGCAAGCTCCAACCTCAAGATTATCGAAAGAAACAAACACAAAAAATAGAGAAGTATGAAAAAGATTGCATTGTGTATGATCGCATTGATGACTCTGGCGGCCTGCCAGAACCAGGGAAGCAAAGTTCCCGCACTCGACCTCGGCAATCTCGACACCAGCGTGTCGCCCGGGGAAGATTTTTATGATTATGCTACCCGCGGATGGAGGGAGAAGAACCCTCTGGGAGCCGAGTACAGCCGTTTCGGCACTTTCGACCAGCTTCGCGAGAACAACGTCACTCGCCTGAACGACCTCTTCGCCTCCATGGCTACTATGGAGACCAAGAAGGGCACCGTCGAGCAGAAGATAGTCGACCTTTACAAGCAGGGCCTCGATTCCACCCGCCTCAATGAGGAGGGTGCAGCCCCTCTGCAGAAATATATTGCCGAAGTGCAGGCCATCTCCGACAAGAAGGAGCTCGCCGTAGCCCTTGCCAAGATGCACGACAGCAGCGTAGGCGGATTCTTCGGCTGCATGGTCGAAACCGACCTTATGGACAGCAATATGCAGATTCTCTACCTCGGCCAGGGCGGCCTCGGCATCGGTGACCGCGACTACTATGTGAAGGCGGAGAACGCCGCCCTCAAGGAAGGCTACCGCATCTTCGTGAACAAGGTCCTCGGCCTCGCCGGCATAGAGAATGCTTCCCAGGCGGCCGACAACACCGTTTCCGTCGAGGATGTGCTTGCCGAGAATTCCTGGACAAGGGAGCAGGAGCGCGATATGGTCAAGCTCTACAATCCTATGTCCACCGAGCAGATATGCGCCGCTTATTCCGGCTTCGATTTCGCTACCTACTTCGAGGCCCGCGGTATTCCCGCCCAGGAGAAGGTCATAGTCTGCGAACCTTCCTTCTTCAAGGCAATGAGCGACCTGGTGGCCTCCACCGACCTCGCCGTGCTCAAGGATTATCTCCTCACCCGCGTGGTTTCGGATGCCTGCGGTTCCCTGAGCGATGAATTCTATGCCGCTTACTTCGATTTCTATTCCCGCCAGATGGCCGGTATCCAGGAGCACAAGCCTCGTTGGAAGAGGGCTATGGCAGTCCCTAACGGCGTACTCGGCGAGGCGGTCGGCAAGATGTATGTCGAACGTTACTTCCCCGAATCTTCCAAGAAGAAGATGCTCAAGATAGTCAGGAACCTCCAGACCGCTCTCGGCGAGCACATCGACAATCTCGACTGGATGGGCGACAGCACCAAGGTCAAGGCCCACGAGAAGCTCGACAACTTCACCGTCAAGATCGGTTATCCCGACAAGTGGAAGGATTACAGCACACTCGAGGTCGATCCCGAGAAGAGCTACTACGACAACCTCGAGGCAGCAAGCCGCTGGTATGTCGCCGACAACATGAGCAAGCTCGGAAAACCCACGGACAAGACCGAGTGGGGCATGACTCCTCAGACCGTAAACGCCTACTACAATCCTACCACCAACGAGATCTGCTTCCCTGCAGCAATCCTCCAGCCTCCGTTCTTCAATCCCGATGCTGACGAGCCCGTAAACTACGGCGCAATCGGCGTGGTAATCGGCCACGAGATGAGCCACGGTTTCGACGACCAGGGCCGCCTCTTCGACAAGGACGGCAATATGATCAACTGGTGGACAGATGCCGATGACGCAGCATTCCGTGCCAAAGCTGAGGTGCTCGCAGCCCAGTACGATGCAATCGAGATACTGCCCGGCGTACACGCCAACGGACACTTCACCCTCGGCGAGAACATTGGCGACCACGGCGGACTCAGCATCGCTTTCTCTGCAATGGAGAACGCTCTCAAGGGCAAGAAGGCCAAACTCATCGACGGCTTCACTCCCGCACAGCGCTTCTATCTCGGCTATGCCACCGTATGGGCCCAGAACATCACCGACGAGGAGAAGGCCCGTCTTACCAACATCGACCCTCACTCCCTCGGCGAGAACAGGGTGAACGTTGCCATACGCAACTTCGACTCCTTCTTCGAAGCCTTCGGCATCAAGGAGGGCGAGCCTATGTTCCGTCCCGAAGAAGAACGTGTCCACATCTGGTAAGTTCATAGCTTCGCACCTACGATTCAGGGGGAAGATGGCTGTCGTCGCGATAGCCATCTCCTTCCTTGTAATAATACTTTCCCTCGTGATATCCTCCGGTTTCAGGAAGGAGATGCGCGAGGGAGTTTCTTCTCTTACCGGTGACATCCAGCTCTGTTCCCCTGCCGCGAATATGTACGACAGCGAGGTCTCCGTCAATTCGGAACCTGCCTGGCTGGACGCCATCCTTGCGCATAAGGCGGTGGAGAAGATTACCCCGGCAATCTACCGTACCGGGATAGTGCAGAGCGGGGAAGACCTGCAGGGAGTGCTGTTCAAGGCCGTTCCCACGCAGGACACCATCCCGCTTCTGGTCAGCATCCCCCGCAGCCTCGCCAGGACCCTGCGCCTCGGCCCCGGCGACCGCCTCCGCTCGTATTTCGTGGGAGAAAGGCTGCAGGTCAGGAATTTTACCGTAAAGGATGTCTATGAAGGCATCACCGACGCTTCCGGCAGCCCGGTGGTGCTTGCATCCTTCGAAGACCTCCGTCGGGTGAACGGATGGGAAGAGGGGCGCGCATCCGCCTTGGAAATCACCCTCCACGACCGTTTCCGCAGCAAGCAAAAGGAAAAACTGACGGCGGTGGAACTTGCCGGAACAGCATACGGCCTCAGCAAGGATGAGGATGACCCCCTGCTTGCGGTGGCGGCCGTCGACAAGTACTACAACATCTTCGACTGGCTGGTGCTGATAGATTTCAACGTGGGAGTCATACTGCTGCTGATGGTGCTGGTGGCCGGTTTCAATATGATTTCCGGCCTGCTCATCCTGCTCTTCAGGAACATCGCCACCATAGGCACCCTCAAGGCCCTCGGGATGAGCGACAGGGGCATAGCGGGAGTTTTCCTCAGGGTATCCGCCCGGGTGGTGCTGAAAGGCCTGCTGATAGGGAATGCGGCCGCCCTGCTCTTCGCCCTGGTGCAGCATCTGACCCATTTCGTACATCTTAATCCGGACAATTATTTCTTGTCCTTCGTGCCCGTGAGCGTGAATCTTCCCCAGATATTGGCGGTGGATGTGCTGGCTTTCGGAGCCATAATGCTGATGATGCTTTTGCCCTCGCTGTTCATAGCCAGGGTGGATCCGGCGGACACCGTCCGGGTCAAGTGATAAAAAATTCGTAACTTTGCAGGCTATGTCTATGCTTTCCAGACTTTGGTTCCCTGCCGCGGTGGTGTCTTGCGCCATCGCGGGTATGGTCGCAACCACCAAGCCCGTGGAGAGCAGTTTCGAAGTCTGCACCTTCGTCCAGGATACCGTCAAGTATCCCCTGGGCGCCTACAAGTCGCGCCGGCACGGCAGTTTCGCAGGAGGGGAGCTGTCCGACAGCCTGCTCCGTTCGCTGGGCATCACCATCGATTTCAGCGAAGCTGACACCGTCCCCCGTCTTACGGCCCGCGACACCATAGTGGTACCGGATTCGCTCAAGGAGACGGATCCTTTCCGCTACCGCTTCTACGTGGCGCTGATAGATTCGCTCACCCACCGTATAGTGAGCGACTCCCTCAAAGCCTCGTATTTCTCCCTGATGGAGGCCCTCGACACCCTCCAGGCCCGCAGGGATTCCGCCGACAGGCATATGCTCGACTCTCTCTATTACAGGGATTCCTCCATCCGCGCACGCGAAGCCTTCCTCGCCTGGTACAACAGCCTCAGTCCCGAGGAGCGCAAGAAGTACGACTATGAGCAGAAGGTCAAGGTCAAGATGGCCAGGGCCGATTCCCTCAGGGCTATAAAGGAAGAGAAGCAGGCCATAAGGGACAGCATACGCCAGACTACCCCCAGGGTGCTGGACGCATTCGCCATCCCGGATTCCCTGCAGTACAAGCGCATAATCACCTGGAAGGTGGACCAGGATTTCCACGATGTGGATGTGCACATTCCGGACACCACTTTCAACTACTACTTCTACGACTACGCCTTCCGCCGCAAGGATGTCAACGCGACCTGGCTCGGCGTGGCCGGATCCCCGGTGCAACCCTACAACTACTTCCGCCGCAGCGAGGGCAATACTCCGGTATTCTATTCATTCTACGAGCCCTGGAGCATGGGTGCCAGGGATTTCCGTATGTACAACACCAAGACTCCCTACACCGAGCTTGCCTATTGGGGAACCCTGATGGCCGGCGATGCCAAGGAGTCGGACAACCTGCGCATCTTCACCACCCAGAACATCCTTCCCGAGTGGAACTTCTCCCTGCTCTATGAGAGATGGGGAGGAAAGGGAATGCTTATGAACGAAGAGGTCAAGAACAAGACCACCGCAATCGGGACCAACTATCTTGGCAAGCGCTATCTGATGCACGCCGGATTCGTGTCCAATACGGTGCAGAGCGGCGAGAACGGCGGCGTGACCGACATACAGCAGGTCCGCGATCCCGGCACCAGCCTGGGAGAAGGTCTCGACGATGCCCGCAACTGGGCGGTCAACCTGAGCAGGGCTTCTTCCGAGGTCAAGAAGCGTACGCTCTTCCTCGACCAGCAGTACAGGATACCCTTCACCTTCATCAACAAATGGAGGGCGCGGAGGGATTCCACCTTCGTCCCCGACACCACCAGCGAGGACATCACCACCGCCTTCGTAGGCCACAGTACCGAATGGAGCCGCTACGGGCGCCTGTTCGACGACCCGGCCTCCACGCAGCACGACTCCCTCGGAGTGGGCGTGCTCGACAACAAGGCATTCATACGTCTCCAGCCCTGGTCCGCAGATGCGGCGGTATCCAAACTGGATATAGGAATAGGAGACAAGATCGAGACCTGGCACGACACCAGCGCTGTAGGCAAGCACTACCGCGAGAACTCGGTCTATGCTTATGCAGGCGCTAACGGGCGTATGCTGCACAATATGACGTGGAAAGCGCGCGGCCAGCTGTTCTTCGCCGGCGCCCACGCAGGGGATTTCAATGTGCAGGCCGATGCGGCCTACAGTTTCTATCCCTTCCGCAAAGCCCGTAAGAGCCCGGTTTCGCTTGGAGCGTTCTTCAGTTCCTCCCTGCGCGACCCTGAATACTACCAGAGGAAAGGAAACAGTTTCAACAAGGCGTCCGTCACCAAGTTGGGCGGCCGCATCGACATTCCTCATTGGAAACTCTACGGCGAGCTGAGCTATGGCCTGCTCGCAGGTAACATCTATTATGATACGCTGGGAACGGTACGGCAGAATTCCAAGGCGATGAGCGTGCTTTCGGCCACTTTGCGCAAGGATTTCGTGATAGCCAACTTCCTGCATCTGGATAACCAGTTGCTGTTCCAGCTTTCGTCGGACGAGGAAGTGCTGCCTCTTCCGATGTTGTCCCTGAACGCCAAATACTTCGTCCAGTTCGTCGTGCAGCGCAACGACGCCGGGCAGAAGGTCCTCGAGGTGCAGATAGGAGCCAATATGCTCTACAACACCGACTGGTATGCGCCGGCTTGGAATCCGGCCCTGGGCGTTTTCCAGAACCAGACTGAATGGAAATATAACAACGGCCCCATTATCGATTTCTTCGTGAACGCACAGTGGAAGCGGGCCTGTATATTCATCAAGGCAGAGAACCTTTCCCAGAAATGGTTCGACAGGGCGGATTACTTTACAGCACATCGTTACATAAACACCCAGACGGAGTATAAACTCGGAATCTACTGGCCGTTCTACACTCAGCCGGGCCATCGTCAGTCGTCTTCGCGCGACAGGTCGGGCTCGATGGACGGGCCCTCCGCCAGGGATATCTCCTCGTTGAGAATGTAATTATGTCTATAAGAAAAGAACCTCACAGTATAGCAATCATCATTTTCGTCCTGGTGCTGATCGCCGGGTCGGTTTTTGCCGACGGATATGCAGGCAAGCTTGCCAGGCTGCGCGCCGGAAGCGAGGTCGTGGATACACTGCCCCGCGGAATGTGCGCCAACTACATAATCAGTCCCTACGATTCGCTCATCAAGCATTATTCCGATTCCGTCGGGCTTGACTGGCGTCTGGTTTCGGCTGTGATCTATCACGAATCCCGCTTCGACAACGACGTCCGCTCCCACCGCGGAGCCGCCGGCCTTATGCAGATGATGCCCTCCACCGCCGAATGGCTGGGAGCCGACGACATCACCGATCCCATCGAAGGGGTGAGGGTGGGAACCCTCTATCTCAAGCGCCTGCATAACGCCTACCGCAATCACACCGACGACCCCCAGGAGCGCCTCAAGTTCGCCCTGGCTGCATACAACGCCGGAATAGGCCGCATACAGGACTGCATACATTTCGCCCGCCTGCGCGGCGTGGACTCATCCTACTGGGCCAACATAGTGTCCATCATCCCCGAAATGAGGGACGATTCCATACTGGAAATCGATACCATAAAGTTCGGCAAGTTCAGGGGGGACGAGACCATAGCCTACGTGGACAACGTGCTCGAGAAATACGAGCAGTACAAGAGGAAGGCGGCGAGGTAGTTATTTCGTAAGATATACATCATCGCCGGGTTCGGCGAAGAGGTACTGCTCCCGGGCGAAGGTCTCGAGGGTGTCGCGGTCATCGCTGAGCACCTTGATCTGGCGCTCCAGGTCATCTATCTGCTTGCGGTAGTAGCGCATCTCCTTGTTCTGGCGGTGGATGGTGAAGCCTGCGCCTATCAGACGCACTACGCTGTCCTTCTTCACGAAGAGTATGATCAGGCATAGTGCGGTGGATATTATGAAATAGCGGATGAAGGAACGTTTTTCTTTGTTGTTCCCGTCCTTTTCCCTGTTCCAAATATCTTTGCTGACCTTCGACATTGTCGCAAAATTAACTAAATTTGCACAGAATAACTAAAACATTTTATGAAACCTACATTGTTAGTTCTTGCTGCCGGAATGGGCAGCCGTTACGGTGGCCTCAAACAGATGGATGGCCTGGGCCCCTCGGGTGAAACGATCATCGATTATTCCATTTACGATGCTGTCAAGGCCGGCTTCGGCAAGGTGGTTTACATCGTCCGCGAATATTTCCTCGAAGATATGAAAGAGCACGTCGCCAAGAGGTATGCCGGCGTGAAATGCTCCGACGGCTCTCCTCTGGAATTCGTGTTCGTCACCCAGGAACTTGACAAGATCCCTGCAGGTTTCACCCTCAACCCCGAACGTCAGAAACCTTGGGGCACCGCCCACGCCGTGCTTATGGCAAAGGATGTCATCGACGAGCCTTTCATCATCATCAACGGTGACGACTACTATGGCAAGGACTCCTTCAAGGTCGCGGCCGACTGGTGCAGGGCCCACGAGAATACCAAGGGCCAGTATGCCATCATCGGTTTCGAAATGGAAAAGACCCTTTCCGAGAGCGGCAGCGTGTCGCGCGGCATCTGCCACTACGACGCCTCCCGCAAGCTTACCAGCGTCGTGGAGCATCTCAACATCCAGAAAGAGGCCGACGGCAAGGTATACGGAGACAATTCCGTCAGCGGCGAGACCCATATCGTGCTCGACGGCAAGGCACTCTGCTCAATGAATATGTGGGGATTCACCCCTGACTATTTCGCCAAGAGCGAGGCCATCTTCAACGACTTCCTCAAGGCCAACATCAACGAGCTCAAGAAGGAATTCTACATCCCTTACGCCATCGACCGTATGATCAAGGACGGAAGCGCCACCACCGAGGTTCTCTCCACTCCTTCCAGCTGGTTCGGCGTAACCTACAAAGAAGACCGCCCCGGCGTCGTAGCCAAGTTCGCCAAACTGGTGGCCGACGGAGTTTATCCTTCCCCCCTGTATTGATATGGCAAGGCGCGGAAACTATGACTTGCTCGGCAAGTTCTCCTGGTGCATTCCCGACGGCGCCGGGATTATCTTCCTTCTGCTCTTGCTTTTGCTAGGGACCATCATAGGCCTCGTCGTGGTAGGGATCTTGGGATATTTCGTCTCTGCGGAGGCGATGTCGGATTATACCACCCTGATATCCTATCCCATAATGTTCATCCCGCCGATGATCTGGGCGTCCATAAACAGCCGCAATACCCGCTATCGCCAGAAAGGCATGGCCCTGGATAATGCCAACGTCAAGCCTCGCGGATGGGCTGCCTGCATCTGTATGGCCGTCCTCGGAACCATGGCGGTGGCCATAGTCTCGGATTATTTCCAGACCCTGCTGCCTCCTATGCCCGCATGGCTTGAGAAGGCCTTCAAGGAGCTTCTCGACGGCAACATCCTTATCAACTTCATCTGCGTCAGCATCTTCGCTCCTTTCTTCGAGGAGTGGCTCTGCCGCGGAATGGTGGAGCGCGGCCTGCTCGGCAGGGGAATGAAACCCGTCTGGGCCATAGTGATTTCCGCTTTCTTCTTTGCGGTCATCCACCTGAATCCCTGGCAGGCCATACCCGCTTTCCTGATGGGATTGCTCTTCGGGTATGTTTACTACAAGACCGGTTCGCTCAAGCTCACTATGTTGATGCACGCTACCAACAACACCGTATCGCTCATCGTCAGCAATATCCCTTCCTTCTCGGAGTGTGAAAATTACTTCGATTTGTTTGGAAATGGCTATTGGTATTGCTTTGCCGCATCTTTGCTGCTGATAGCCCTGGTGGTGAAGGGCTTCAGTGCGATTCCCGTAGATGGTAGCCGCGGAGCCTTCAAGGTGCTTCCTTCGGCATTCGACGAATAGGATATCCTCAGTGGATACGCAGTATATCGGCGCCTCGCTCTTCTGCGAGGCGTTCTGCGTATCCGGCCTCGCGGGTGCGGGTGAAGCGTTTGTCGGCGACGCCTACCAGTATGGGGCGGCCGAAGTGCCTTAGGGTATCGACGTGCTCGAGAAGCTCCCAGTTCTGCTCTATGGTCTTGGCGAAGCCGAAGCCGGGGTCGAGTATCCAGTTGTCGATCCCGAGGCTGGAGGCGCGTTTTCCGAAGCTGCGGAAGTAGTCATCGACGGCTTTGACTATGCCTTCGGGGTATTCCGTGAGGCTGTCCATCGAGCGGGGATTGCCGCGTTTGTGCATGGCTACGTATGGAAGCCGGAGGCTCGCGACGGTCTGCAGCATCTCCGGGTCGTCTTCCCCGGCCGAAATGTCATTCACGATGAATGGTCCCACCCGGTCATAAACCCTCCTTACTATCTCTGCGCTAGTGGTATCGATAGAAAACGGGGGTATGCCCTTGAAAACCCATGCCACCCTCGGCAATGTAAGAGGGAGGGGCCCAGCTCCGCTGGGAGGGGTCGAGCGGAGCGAGACGGTTTTCAAGGGCATACCCCCGTTTTCTATAAGTGCGAGTGCAGGTTCGAGGCGGGCCCACTCCTCTTCGAGGGGGACGTCCGGCGCACCGGGGCGGGTAGAGACCGCACCGAAGTCGATAATGCTGCAACCGCGCGCGAGCAAGGCATCCACACGCGCCTTCACCGCCTCGGACGTCATCGCCCGGGTATCCTCGCGGAACGAATCCGGAGTCAGGTTCACTACACCCATCAGAATCATAATGCAAAGATAAAAAATTGTTATCTTTGTAAGCTATGCTAATTGTACTTGAAGGCCTTGATGGGGCCGGGAAATCCACTCAGGTCCGGCTCCTGCGCGAATACCTCGGACAGAAATGCCCGAAACTCGAATATATCCATTTCCCCCGCTACGAATCCGCTGTCTATGGCGGACTCATCAGCCGCTTCCTCCGCGGGGAGTTCGGGGCCATCGACAAAGTACATCCCCAGCTGGTCGCCCTTCTCTTCGCCGAAGACCGCCACGGGGCCGCTCCTCAGATACGCAAAGCGCTGGAAAGCGGCGCCACCGTGCTGCTGGACCGCTATGTGTATTCCAACATAGCCTACCAGTGCGCCAAGCTGCGCGACGATGCCGAGGCGGAGGCCCTCCGCGAGTGGATAATCAATACTGAATTCGGGGATTTCGACGAACCCCGCCCGGACCTGAACATCTTCCTGAACGTGCCCATAGGCTTCGTGGAGAAGAACATCAGCAATGAAAGGAAGGGGAGCGACAGGGCCTATCTGCATCAGGCCCAGGACATACACGAAGCGGACATAGAATTCCAGAAGAGGGTACGTAAGATGTATCTTCGCCAGGCAGAGGTGGACAAGTCCCTGGAGATCGTGGACTGCTCCGATGCCGAGGGCGGGATGCTTGCCCCCGAAGATATTTTCGCCAAGATAAAGAAACTGGTAGACAGTCGCTTATGAATGGATTCAAAAGGATTTGCGCCGCCCTTGCCGGGATCGTGCTGCTGCTGGCCGGACTACTGAAACTGATGGATCCGGTAGGTGCCGGCCTGGTGATGGACGAATATCTAAACTTCTTCCATCTCCCGTTCCTAAAAGGCATTTCCCGGGTTTTGGCCAGCGCCTTCGCGCTGGCGGAGTCCCTTACCGGCGCCGCCCTCATCGCAGGAGTGTGGAGGAAGGTGGTCGCGCTTGTCAGCGGAGCGCTGCTGGCCTTTTTCACCCTTGTCACCATTATACTTTTCATCGCCAAATCCCAGATGGACTGCGGTTGTTTCGGCGAACTGCTTCATCTCGACAACGGCCAGACCCTTATCAAGAATCTCGTGCTGGACGCCCTCTGGTGCCTCTCTTTCCTGCCTTTCAGGGACTTTGGGGAGCCGCAGCGCATCAAGTACGTGAGTTTCGGCCTTGCAGCCCTGTCGCTGGTGCTTTTCCTGCTTTTCAGTTCCCTTTCCGTACCCCTTCGGGATTATACTCAGTTCAAGCCCGGGACGGAGCTGGAGGAGAATCCTCTGTATTTCTGCGATGCTAATTCCGATTATGCGGATTCGCTGCTGCTGGACGGCAAGTTCCTGGTGGTTTCGGTGTACGATTCCCGCAGTTTCGATTCCTTCGACCGTATTTCGGATTTCGCCCGCCTTGCCTCTGCCGAGGGTTTCAGCGTGGTGCTCCTGCTGAGCTCCACCCCCGACGACGTTTCCCTCCGGGGCGTGGATCCCGCCCTGCTCTCAAGCACTTATTTCTCGGACCGCAAAGCCCTTATGACCTTCAACCGCTCCAACGGCGGCGTTACCTATGTGGACGATGGACTGATAGTCCGCAAATGGGCTTTCCGCAAGCTTCCCGGCAAGGATGACTTCGACGAAATGAACGGAAAAGCCCCGATGGATTATCTGATCGAGAATCAGAACCGCACCCGAGGCCTCTTCGACGGCTTCACGCTATATCTCTTCGCTATTCTTTTCCTTCTTTAGCGTTCAAAGAATACCTTTGATGTCCTCAAGAATCATTTCTCCTGATTCTTGACCGTTTGAACGGCGGGCTATTTTCAGGCTGGCAAGAGGAACAATAACATAGGAATTGAAATCCTTTTGTTCAAGATTGAACATTACGACTCGAAGACCATGACCGGCATACGAATAATGGTACTTATGCTTTTTGATGGTCAGTCTGTCCAAATCTTTAAAAGCCGATAAGCTTTTCTCCAAACTAATAGCTGGTAGGGTTCTGAACCCATTTGCATATCCTTTATCATCATGAAAAACGGCAATCCCTTTGTCCCCGGCATAGATGAAACACCGATCCTCCTCGGAACAATAAGATTTTTTCATTAATCTTTTTTCCGGAAGAATGATATGGATATGAATCGTTGTATCGTAGTAGTCATATACCCCTGATGAACCCAAGACTTCATGGATGTCGTTGTCCCGATAATTGACCATTGGCGCCCTTTTATAGGAGTTGCAACCAATGAGACCTATAATCATAGATAATAATAACGCTCTACGCATAGCACTATAAATGATTAATTCTAATTGCTCCTCATCCTTGTTGTTCCCCTTCTCCGTATCGTCAGTGTGTTCAATGGCTGTTCAACAAAATCATGGTAATCATTATCCATTAAATTGAACATCAGAATCCTGATTTCATTATCAACAAAAATGTAGTGTTTCCGTCCATCTCTTATCTTTATCTCAGTCGCATATGATGTGGTTATCCGAGATAATTGTTCGTCCGTTGAAGATGCCGGAATCTGACGAAACCCATTATCAAATTTCCGGTTCGATTCGTCAATGTCTTGGAAGATTGCAATACCCCTACCTTTGGAATATAAGAAACACCTATCATATCCGACACCATAAAGCTTTTTTAATTCTCTCTTGTCAGGAATAAAAATCTGATAATGAGCCGGGATGTCTTCCATGTTGTCTCTGGTTCCAATTAGAGGAAACATGAAATCATAAATCCAGAATTCTCCATCCGTGCCCAAGCAATCGGAAATCCTATTATAACAATAAGTAACTCTAGGAGCATTCTTATATGAACTGCACCCAACGAGTCCGATAATGGTTATGGCAAATATGAATGTAAGAATAAAACGTCTCATATGCGTATTCTTGCTCTATTTGTTACCGAGAAAACTGTGGATTAGTCATTATTCTTATAAGTATGCAATATCGCTAAAAACAATATAAACAATACAAGAGTAAAACCAGCGAAATAGTAAATGTCGCAATAAATCTGAGAGTAAATCTGACTTATGGCCACATGACCATCAGACTTCCAGTTGGCAAAACTCATCCTAACTCTATCTCCGCACCCATATTGATCATCCAACAACCACCATACCCAACGCAGCGACAATATCAAATAGTTAACAATCAATAATATGAATAGCAGAATTTTTAGATAATGTCTTTTATCCTTCCCCGTCATTGTTAGTTTTTTTTACTGATAACTCCGCTGCAAATTCCTCGCCATACGTGTCAGGGTAAAAGCCACCGCCTTCTTTGAATAAACTCCTAACCACCCACCCTCTCCCTGCTGCGTTTCAGAGGGCAAGGTCTGATTTTATGGCGGGTATCTTGCCCATCAGAAGTGCCTGGGAGGCCGAAATGAGGGCAGGGTCCAAGGCATAAAATTAGACGTTGCCCACTAGAAGGCGTTCTGTGGGGGGTAAGGGCCATAAGATGCCCGATCAGGTCGGGCATGACTGAAAAAGCCCGGCAAGTGCCGGGCCTAAGTAAGTACAGGTGTATTACCAGACCACTACCTGATAAGGCATACGGGCCAGGACCTGGGATTTGCCCATCTCCTGGAAAGCTCTCACGTAGTCGTGCTCCTGAGTCTGTCCCAGGCTGATCTTGAACATCTCCATCTGGGTGAGAGGTTTGGGATATTCAAGCACGCAGTAGTCCTGCGCATCGATGGCCGAAGCGGCATAGTTGATGGCATCCTCCAGCGTGCCGATTTCGTCCACCAGGCCTATGCTCAGGGCGTCGGCGCCAGTCCAGACGCGGCCCTGGCCAATCTCATCCACGCGGGATTTCTCCATTCCGCGGCCTTCTGCCACGAGGGAGATGAACTTGTCGTAGATGCTCTCTATGCTCCTGAGCATAAAGGCGTATTCCGCCTGGTCCAGGGGGCGGGTGAGGCGCATCATATCGGAATGCTTGTGGCTTTTGGCGGAATAGACTCCTACGTGGGCCACGTCCTTGAGCGTCTTGCTCAGGTCGGGAATCATACCGAATACTCCGATCGAGCCGGTGAGGGTGGTGGCGTCGGAGAAAATCTTGCTGCAGTTATTGGAAATCCAGTATCCTCCGGAAGCGGCCATCTCGCCGTAGGAGGCGATTACGGGAACCTTCTGTGCCAGCAGGTCGAGTTCGTTCTTTATCTTCTCGGAGGCCAGCACGCTGCCGCCGGGGGAGTTGACCCTGAGCACCACGGCACGGATGCCGCTGTCGTTGCGCACCTGGTCGATTATCTTGGTGAACCTGTCGCCGGCCACGTCCTGTATGCCCTTGCCGTCTACGATCTGCCCGTCGGCATAGATGACGGCAATCTTGTTACGGGACCTGAAATTAGGAATGACCTTGGCCTTGGCATAATCCGCGAAGGGGATGAACTGTACGTTCTTGAAGTCCCCGGCCACGGCCAGTGTGGCTATGCGGGATTTAAGCGAATCCCTGGTAAGCACGCCGTCCACCAGACCGGCCTCGAGGTAATCCTCCGGGGTGCAGAGGGAGAGGTTGTCGGCCATCTTGTCCAGTTTCTCGAAGGAGAGGCCGCGGCTTTCGGCAATTGTCTTGCCCAAGGTTTCCCAGATCGAGGTCACCATACGGTCGTACTGCTCCTTGTTCTCTTCGCTCGGGGAGTTGCGCACATACATTTCTCCGGCGGATTTATACTTTCCGTGGCGTATGAGCTGCACGTTTATGCCAGCCTTGGCGAGCAGGTCCTTGAGATAGAAGCTCTGCGCGCAGAGGCCTGCGAACGTGCCGTCGGCACCTTCGTATGCGCTCATATATACCTTGTCGGCCACCGAGTTGAGGTAGAGGGTGGCTGCGTTGGGCTGTTCGGTGAATGCTACCACGGCCTTTCCGCTGCGGCGGAAGTTCTCCAGCGCCTTGCGGATTTCGCTGGCGGCGGAGATGCCGGTGGTGCTATGGTCGGATTTCAGGAAGATGAACTTCACGCCGGGATCTTCTGCGGCCACGTTGATGGCCTGGACTGCCTTGTAGAGGCCTACGGTCGTGATCGGAACCTGCTGCTGCAGCATCGCCATCGGATCTGCGGGCTTTTCCTGCTCGGTAATGGTTATCTCCGAGAGGTCTATGGCCAGCACTCCGCTCTTGGGGAGCACCACGTTGCCATCTTCGCCGGCAAGCGAACCGGCCATCCCGCCAAGGATGGACAGTACGATGAGATTCACGATGAGAACGCCGCAGATCACGGCAAGAAGCATTTTGAAAAACTGTTTCATAGTCAGTGTAACTCTTTGTTGCAAATATAGCATTTTCCGCAGTATTAAATTTGCTTTTTTCCTCCCTGAAAACTAAATTTGCGAAGAGATATCCTTAAAATTTCAACACTATGGCTAACAAGTACGCAGGCACCCAGACCGAGAAAAATCTCCAGGCCGCATTCGCCGGAGAGTCCCAGGCAAGAAACAAATACACTTACTTTGCCTCCACCGCCAAGAAAGAGGGCTACGAGCAGATAGCCGCCCTTTTCCTTGAGACCGCCGACAACGAGAAGGAACACGCAAAAATGTGGTTCAAGGAGCTCGAAGGAATAGGCGACACTGCTGCCAACCTCGCCGAAGCAGCCGCCGGCGAGAACTATGAATGGACCGATATGTACGAAGGCTTCGCCAAGACTGCCGAGGCCGAAGGCTTCAAGGCTCTCGCCGTGAAGTTCCGTATGGTCGCCGCCATCGAGAAACGTCACGAAGAGCGTTACCGCGCCCTCCTCAAGAATGTCGAGACCGCTCAGGTGTTCGAGAAATCCGAAGTCAAAGTTTGGGAGTGCCGCAACTGCGGACACATCGTGGTAGGCACCAAGGCCCCTGCGGTATGCCCCGTCTGCGCCCATCCCCAGGCATATTTCGAAATCCATAAAGAGAATTTCTGAGAATGTCCGTTATAGCACGTGATAAAGCAGTCGGCATCGGGCTCACCGATGCCGCTGCCGTATTGTTCGTTTTTGCGGTGCCCGCCCTGTCGCACCTTACTTCCGTTCCTTTCTATCTGCTGGATCCAATGCGTATGGCCGTGTTGGGAGCCCTGCTTTTCAGCAAGAACTGGAAGAATGCCCTGGTGCTGGCTCTCGCACTGCCGCTGTTCTCCTTCGCGGTGTCCGGCCATCCGGTATATCCCAAATTCCTGCTGATCGCTGCCGAGCTGTCGGTCAACGTGCTGCTGTTCGCCTGGCTCTCCCGCAAGATGAACGCCGGCATCGCCGCCTTCGTCTCCATACTGCTCAGCAAGGTTCTCTACTACGGCTTCAAGGCGGCGGTACTTTCCGCAGGCCTTCTGCAGGCAGAGCTTATCTCCACCACCATATGGTGGCAGCTCGGGGTAGCCGTGGGGCTCTCCGCTGCTTTTGCCGGCCTCTGGAACAGGCGCTAGCCTCTATTTTACGCTGAATCCCAGCCTGGAAAGTTTCTCCGCCATCTGCGGAGTGCCTCCGTGCAGTCTCACGGAAAAAGAAGTGAATTCCCTGCGGACGGGATAATCGCCACGCAGTTTTTCGAACGCGCCCAGGTCCGCCCGGAGGGCATTGCTGTCGGCCTCTATGTCATAGGTATGAAGGACGGCCTCGGTTAGGACCTCCTGCAGGCTCTTCCCGGTGGCGTCCAGATCGAATTCCAGTTCCTGTGCGGGAGCGGGTATGCCGGTGGCCTCCCAGTCGGTCAGGGGCAGCCCCAGCACCTCGGCCACGGTCCTTACCGATGCGGTGGTGCCGTTTGCTTTGCCGTCGGCGGAATAGCCGGCGATGTGGGGAGTGGACAGGTCCAGCATCTCCACCAGCCCGGGGTCCAGTTCCGGCTCTCCTTCCCAGACATCCAGGCAGGCTCCTGCTATGCGATGTCCGGCCAGTGCCGCCTTCAGGGCCTTGTTGTCCACCACGGGCCCGCGGGAGGAGTTTATCAGTATCTGCGAAGGACGCAGTTTTGCCAGGCGTGCGGCATCGAAGAGGTGCCAGGTTGCATCTTCGCCCTCCTTCTGCAGAGGTACGTGCAGGGTGATTATGTCGCTGCGGAAGATTATTTCGTCCAGGGAGACGAACGGGCCGCCTTCCGCCCTCTGGCGGGGAGGGTCGTTCAGCAGTACCTTCATTCCAAGTATGGAAGCCGCTTCGGCAACCTTGCTGCCCACGTTGCCCACTCCTACGACTCCCAGTGTCATACCCTCGAGCTTCAGTCCGCGCTTGCGGGCGAGGGTGACCAGGGCCGCGGTAACGTACTGCTTCACGCTCCAGGAATTGCAGCCCGGGGCGTTCTTCCAGATTATTCCGTTGGCCTCGCACCAGGCGGTGTCGATATGGTCGAATCCTATCGTGGCGGTGGCGATGACGCGCACCTTGGAACCCTCCAGCAGGGAGGCGTTGCAGGCCGTACGGGTGCGGGTGATAAGGGCATCCGCATCGCGGACTACATCTGCCGTAGTTTCTTTCCCAGGCAGATAGACCACCTCTGCATAGGGCTCCAGGGCCCCGCGGAGGAATGGAATCTTGTTATCTGCAATGATCTTCATCAGTCTTTGAATCTGTCGGGATGCGCCCAGAGGCCCAGTGCCGGGTTGGAAATATAGTAGATTTCCTCGCCGTCCGGCATCGTGTTCCATCCGTCCTTAAGCTTGTCGATGGGATAGCGTGCCACCATCTCGTCGTAACTGCAATAATTGAGTCCCACGCTCTCGATTTCCTCGCGGGTCATTCCCGGGCCGGGGCAGTAAGTGATGCTGAAGCGGCCTTCGGAGGAGCCGTGGATAAGATGGGCGGATGCTCCCAGGTTGTCCTGGAGCTCCTGGTTCTCCTCGGTGCATCTGAGAGTGTGGGGAGTGCCCTTGTAGCCGTATTTGCGGATGAGGGCGTCGATGGTCTTATCCTCGCCGAACTCCCTCAGGGCCGGGGCCAGGACGATCAGCTCGGCACCGTCGGCAAGCGCCATCCTTGTACGGTACACGCTCTTGTTGCCGAGCCAGGTGCTCTTGAACTCCTCGGGATCCAGATAGACTATGCACTTCTTGATGGGATGGTCCACCATTATGAAATTGACCTCCATCGAAAGTGCGCAGGCCTTGCGGAAGCACTCCGCATCGTCCCCTATGAATAGCCCTTTGAGGTCCATCTTGCCGGTGTCGGGATTCTTGGCCAGCACAGTCTGTATGTACACTATGGGAAGCTGGGGGATGAAGTGCTCCCTGGCATACTCGAATACCTGGCGTACGGGGCCTCCCGGACGGCCCATAAGCCTTTCCATGCCATAAGAAGAGCCTATGAAATGGCTTTTGTTGATGCCTTCGCTGCCACCTACGCCCACGAAAATGTTCTTGGTGTAGTTGGCCATTCCCACGACTTCGTGGGGCACTACCTGGCCTATGGAAAGTATGAGGTCGAAGGAAGGGTCCAGCAGCAGTTTGTTGACCTGTGCCGGCCAGTCGTAATGGAGCTTGCCCTCGGAGACTTCTTCGATGTAGGAAGCGGGGACGCGGCCCACGGTCACTACGTCGTTGCGCCAGTCATGCACGCGGAACAACTCCTTGGGAGTGTGGCCGAACATAGTCTTGATCTGCTCGTCGGTCATAGCAGTATGCGTGCCCAAGGCCGGCATAATGTCGGTCAAGGCCGCTCCGAAATGGTCATACACCATCTCGGTTATAGGGCCTGCGTAGGAATTGAACCTTGTGAAGTCCGGAGGTATGGCCAGCACCCTGCGGCGCGGGCCCATAGAGTCGAAGACCTGCTTGAGCGCTGCACGCACCTCATCGGGCGTGATCGCGTCGGTCTTGGATCCCCTGCTGTAGTATAGCATAATCTATCTTTTTACCCTGGCGTTGCCCTGCCAGACGCTCCATACCTGCTCTTCGTCCACAGGCTGGGCATAGTCGGTGAGGAAGGTGGTGGCGAGAGCGCCGCTGGCCCATCCGAACTGGGCGCACTGCTCTCCGCTCCATCCCTTCAGTATGCCGTAGAGAAGGCCTCCCACGAAGCCGTCGCCGCCGCCTATGCGGTCTAGGACGTGGATTTCGCGGGGCTGTATCACGTGCCAGTCATCGCCGTCCAGGAGTATGGCCCCCCAGTTGTGGCTGTTGGTGTTGTTCACCTGTCGGAGGGTTGTGCCGTAAACCTGGGCGTTGGGATAATGCTCGCGGACGCGGTTAATCATCTCCTTGAATCCGTCTATCTTGGCAGCGATATCCTTGCCGCCTGCCTCGGGGCCTTCGATGCCCAGGCAGAGCTGGAAGTCCTCTTCGTTGCCGATGAGTATGTCGGCGTAGCTGGCGATTTCGCTGAATATGTCGTGCAGCTCCTGCTCGCGGCCTTTCCAGAAGGATGCGCGGTAGTTGAGGTCGAAGCTGATGCGGGTGCCGTGCTTCTTGGCTGCGCGGGCAAGCTCGAGGCAGAAATTGCTGGTCTCGGGGCTGAGGGCTCCGATAAGTCCGGAAAGATGTATTATCTGCACTCCTTCCTGACCGAAGATGCGCTCGAGGTCGAAATCCTTCACGTTCAGGGTGCGGCCCACCTCGCCGGCACGGTCGTTCCAGACGCGGGGTCCGCGGGAGCCGTAGCCGCTGTCGGCTATGTTGATCTGATGGCGGTATCCCCAGGGACCTCCCTGCTCTACCTCAGGGCCTTCGAAGTCCATTCCGCGGCTGCGGAGGTTGGCCTTGATGAAGTGTGCGAAGGGGCTGCCCTTGACGAAGGAAGTCAGCACTTTTACAGGAAGTCCGAGGAAGGAGGGTACGCTGGCGACATTGGTCTCGGCGCTGGTGGCCTGCAGATGGAAAAGGTCGCTGGAATGTACGGGCTGCCCGTTCTCGGGGGTAATCCTCAGGCCCATGCTGGTAGGAACCAGGAGGGCATATTTGCAATTTTGCTTGAGTTTGATATCCATAATTGTCCGAATGCGAAAATCATTGCAATTTACGCTTTTTTCTGCAAAAGATGAAATAGATGGCTGCGCAAACGAGAAGTATAGCGAGCAGTATTATTTTGCCCGCCGGCTTCCCCTGAACTTCATCGCTCAGATATTTGCCGTCGGCAATCAGCGACAAGGCCCGGTCCAGTATAGCGTCGCCATCCCCGACAAGCTCGGAATGGGTCAGGGCCACAGGATAGTCGGGCAGCAGCCCGCGTCCTGCGGGGAAGCGTTCGCTCACGGTTTTGTCGAAGTTCAACTGCACCAGAGGTATCTCCACGGTCTGGAGGGAGTTGGGCAGGCAGATCTTCGCGAACTTTAGGGCAGTCATACAGTGATATCCGCTTCCGGTCTCGCGCCCTACGCTGACTGCCCTGCGGTTCCTGACCAATACGGCAGGGAAGAGCATTGCGGCAGACAATGAATGGCCGTTGGTGAGCACATAGACCTTCCCCGGGTAATGGATATCGGGATCCGGCAGTACCACTGCGCAGGTCTCCAGCGAGTCTGTCCTGTAGTAATATCCGTCGCTCTTTTTCTGGTATCCGAAGAAGACATCCTCTTCAGGAGAGTAATTGGTGCTGTACTTCATCGAAGCGAAGTGGCCGGTACCTTTGACCTTGCTGTACCCGCCGTCCTGCTTGTCCAGTGGGGCGTCCGCAAAGAATGAAAGCAGCCTCATGAGCACCTTGTTCTCGCCACCGTAGTTGTTACGGACATCCACTATGAGGTTTTCCGCCTTGCAGTCCTTGAGGAAGGCCCCTATCTGCTCTACCTGCGTATCGAGCATATCGAAGGTCTTGATCCCGAGATATGCGGTAGAATCGTTCAGGGTGCGGGTCTCGAATACGTCGTCGTCTCCCCGCATCAGGTTGGTGACGTACCAGTTCATCAGCTTGGTGGACGATCCGGTCATGAGATATCTGGCGGGGGATTCGAAAGGAATGGTAACTTTGGACCCGTCGGCAAATTCCAGTTCGTGCACGCTGCCCTCCGTGGCTACCGGAGTCAGCTTCAAGAAATAGCTGCCCAGAAGTACAAGCTCTTCCTCGGCCGTACTCTCCACATTAGCGTCGTAGCCAGTGGTAACCTTCCTGGCCCTTTCCGCAATGTCCTTTACGTCTTCGCCATTCACCTTGGTGACCACCATTCCTTCGTATTGCCCGAATCCTTTCACCGTTGTCATAATGCGGGCCGTGTCGTTGCAGAAATACAGGAACTCTCCGGGCAGCCAGGTTTGTATTCCTTTCGCACCCAGCGGATCCGGATGGAGCGAGAAATGACTGTCCGGGACCTTGTGCAGGACCGTTCTTATGATGCTGCGCATCTCCAAGAGAGGATCTACCGGCTTGGTCACGCTGGCCTTCAGCGAATCCATGAACGAGCGGAATTCCTCCTCCGTCATTACCTTGTCCAGCGACGGATAGAGTTCGCATATGGCATCTTCCAAAACCGTAAGGTCCTCCTTCGCCTTTTCGACGGAAAGGGGAATGTCCCTTTTCAGCGTAGCCGGCTCTATGAAGGTGCTCCTGAGCCCGAAAGGTTTCATGGGGTCGATACTTTTCGAGGCCGCATCCGAGAAAGATATCATGAGCGTGGGCTCTTTGAAAGCCTTGAAAGAATAAGAAACTACGCCCAGGGTATCGCCTTCGGAGATTTTCTGCCCGGTCCTGAACTTATAGTCTCCGGCAAGTCCGATGATATGCATCTTGTTCCCGTCGGGCAGGGCGATGGATATGGAGCCCGCATAAAAGGCCTTGTTGGTGCCTTCTAGGGCTTCGATATTGTCTATGTTACGGTCCCACGAAAGGGAAGGGTCGTAGCCGAAGCTGTATGCGTAAGATAGGCTCTTATAATACGTGATACCGACACTCTTTACGGTACCGTCGGCCGGGCTTATCACCACGTCCCCTTCTTTCCCGGAAATGAAAAGGTCGTCAAAATTCTTTTCTTCCCCTATGGCATCCTGAGGCCTGGAGACGATATTGTCGCCGGCTGTCTTGCCAGCAATGGGCCAACGGAGGGTCTGGGCGTGCGAAACCGCTGCCAGTCCGAAGAAAAGGCACAATAAGGAGAGTGAGTGGAGTTTCATGATTCTTTGCTGATGAAGGTGTCGTAGATATACAGGCAGATGTTGATAAGCAAGAGCGCGATAAAACCTGCGAGCCCGGTACAACCGTAAAGAAGTTCATTGGATGGACTGACCAGTATCAGATTGATTCCTGCAAGGGCGTTTATCGTGCCATGCATGATGGCCGGAACTATGACGGACCCCGACTTCTTACGGAAATACATCAGTATGGGCGTCAGCAATATGCAGAAGACGATCATCATGAATATGCCTAATACCGGATGGTCGGGATAATTGTGCCCGTTGAGAATTATAGGCGCATGCCAGAGTCCCCATATGAAGCCAATCGACAGAAAGGCCGTGATAAAGCTCTTGCCTTTGAAGAGTTTCATGAGGAAGCCTCGCCAGGCGATTTCTTCGCCGAAAGCCAACAAAGCGTTGATGGTGATGCCGGCAAACATCCCGCTGACAACGGAAATCAGCACGAAACCCCGGACGTTTGCCAGACCGGCAGGCACGTTGTCCGTGCTTAGCTTCGCGCCGGGCATAAGAAGCGTGATGCCCAAGGTCACGGCAACGAAAACCGGCATAAGCAACCAACCGATAAACCACCAGCGGTTGATCTTGAAGGAAATGCCCAAGCCACCCAGCACCGGCTCTTTGAAGATCAGCTGTGTGATTACGACAGCCAGCAGGGGAAAGAACATGCAAACTGAAGTCAGGGCCACGCCCAGCATCATGTTGGAAGATGTATCTCCTGAGTGCAAGTACCAGCCTATAGCTGCTACGGGAAGGAATGCAAGCAGGAAGAAAGTGATGAGTTTCTTAAAGTCCATAAGTACTGTTTTCTATGTCTCTGCAAGGATTTCCTTGGCGCGGTTCAGGGCAAGGGAGATGTGGCTGCAGATGTTCTCTTTTCCCACCAGTTCCTGCATTCCGGCCTTTTTAAGCACCTTCATCACGTTGGGGTTGACGCCGGAAAGCACCACCTTCACGCCCATCTGCGAACACATGCGGCACATGTTGGAAAGGTTGTGCACGCCGGTGGAGTCGATGAACGGAACCTTGCGCATGCGGATGATACGCACCTTGGCGCGTCCGCCCATATCTCCCATCATCTCCTCGAACTTGTTACCGATGCCGAAGAAGTAGGGGCCGTTGATCTCGTACACTTTCACGCCCTCGGGGATGATCAGGTGCTCCAGATTGCCCTGGACATCAGTGTCGGCCATAGGGTCGATCTCGTCGCTTAGCACCGACACGTTGGTGGTCTCGGCCATACGCTTCATGCACAGCAGGCAGGCAATCAGCACACCTACTTCTATGGCGACGGTGAGGTCGAAGATGACGGTCAGGAAGAAGGTCACCAGCAGTACTATGATATCCGACTTGGGGTTCCGGAGTATGGCCCGGAAACTGCGCCATTCGCTCATATTGTAGGCGACTACCATCAGGATGCCGGCCAGGCAGGACATTGGAATGTATTTCACCAGCGGCATCAGGAACAGGTAGATGAGTGCCAGGACGATGGCATGGGCAATACCCGCGACAGGTGTGCGTCCGCCGTTGTTGATGTTGGTCATGGTGCGGGCGATGGCGCCGGTGGCGGGGATGCCGCCGACGAGGGGGGAAACCATGTTCGCTATGCCCTGTGCCACGAGCTCCTGGTTACTGTCGTGGCGGTCGCCGATTACACCGTCGGCCACGGCGGCGGAGAGCAGCGACTCGATGGCTCCCAGCATGGCTATGATCATTGCGGGCTGTGCCAGGTGCCGGATGCTGTCCCAGGTAAGGTGGGGGACTTCCGGCTTGGGCAGGGTGGAGGAGATGGAGAATCGGTCGCCTATGGTCTCGATCCCTTCGATGCCGAGTTTCCTGAGGCCCAGCGTGGCGAGCGTCATCAGGATTATGGCGGCCAGCGAGCCGGGAATGTGACGGTTGATTTTCGGGGTGAAAATGATAATCAGTATGCTGCACGCTCCTACCAGCAGCGCCCACCAATTGATGGTGCCGATATGCTGGGCATAGACACTCCACTTGCCTAGGAAATCTGCCGGGACGCTTTCGATCTGCAGGCCGAAGAGGTCTTTTATCTGCGTAGCGAAGATGGTCAGAGCGATACCGGAGGTGAATCCTACCACGATAGGGTAGGGGATGTATTTGATGATGGTACCCAAATGCAGTATACCCATCAGAATCAGGAATGCACCGGCCATGAAGGTCGCGATCATCAGGCCGTTCATGCCGTATTCCTGGATGATTCCGAAGACGATGACTATGAATGCGCCGGTAGGGCCGCCGATCTGGACTTTGCTGCCGCCGAAGAAAGAAATAATGAATCCTGCAACAATTGCGGTGATTATGCCTGCTTCCGGCGTTGCGCCCGAAGCAATGCCGAAAGCAATAGCCAACGGCAGGGCCACTATGCCGACGATGATACCCGCCAGCAGGTCCTTTACCAATGTTTTCTTGTCGTATCCGTTCTTGAGGGTAGAAATAACGCTCATTTTACTAAATAATTATCGCGCCGCAAAGATAGCATTTTTCCCTATAATGGTTAAATTTGCAGCATGACAATTACAGCATCACTGGTCGGCGCCTGCGCCTTTTCGATAGTTATTATCCTTTCCGTCTTGATTATTTGCGGCCTCCCTCTGGGCGAACTTACCATGGGAGGTCAGTATAAGGTTTTCCCTAAGAAACTTAGGATGGTCCTGGTTTCGCAGCTGCTCCTGCAGATTTTCTTCGTGATCACCATCCTGCAGATGGGCGGTTACCTGCCCATGTGGTTCTCGTACAAGACCACCAGGATCATACTGATAGTCATGGCGGTATATCTATCGCTCAACGTCTTGATGAACCTCGCCTCCAAGAGCAAGAAAGAACGCCTCATAATGACGCCTCTCTCGCTCATAGCAGCCATCTGCTTCTGGATGACGGTATAACTACTTCCAGTGCTTTAGTTGGGAGAGGTGGCTGTCATAGAAAGCCCGCCTTTCCGCCTCGGGCTGATTCTCCGGATTAGGCATATGCCCGATCAGGAAGTCCAGCAGTGCATCTTTGCTCTTGTACGCGAAATCCCCGTCGGCATAGCACCATTTGCAGTAATCCTCGTTGAAAGTGCCGTCCGGTTCGCGGCTGATCATTGAATCGTCGGACAGCGGCATTCCGCAGCACTGGCAATAGAGCGTCTGCGGAGACCCTAGCAAGGTATTGATTGAAACCCCGAATTCACGGGACAGGACTTTGAGCAGCTCGGGATTCGGCTGGGTCATACCTGTTTCCCAACGGCTTACCGCCTGCCTGGTCACATTGATACGTTCTGCCATCTGCTCCTGCGTCAGGTGATTCTTCTCGCGAAGGTTCTTTAAGATTTCTTTGACTTCCATTTCCTTTGTTGTTTGATTGACGGTGCAAAGATAGTCCATCTTGCAACACCTGTCAAGAAACATGTTGTTGCTTTCCTGCCTGCGCCGCGGTTTCTCCCACACCGCGGCCTTTCCTTCCGCGGCGGGGAAAGGGCAGGTCCGGGCCCCAAAGAAAAAGGGGCCCGGTACCTGCATTCCCCGTCCGCTGGGCCCTCGCACGCCGCGGTGGGTATTTGTAATTGCTAAAACCCGACACC
Organism: Bacteroidales bacterium; assembly: GCA_016287875.1. Lineage (GTDB taxonomy): Bacteria > Bacteroidota > Bacteroidia > Bacteroidales > UBA932 > Cryptobacteroides. The sequence goes on from JAEEXQ010000009.1 coordinate 51,077, forward strand.
AAGATGCAAGCCAATCGTGTTTGTCGAGATTGTTGGGCCTAGGAACAAATGTATGTTTTTCCAGAAACGGAATCGGATGCCTGGCTGCCACGTAGCGGCAAATTCCACATCACCGGGAGTCTCTTCAATTTGCTGAATCTTTTCACCGGTTTGAGCATTGTACCAGTACTTGCCGTTCACCTTGTAGATATACCCTGCACCTAAGGCAAGATCGCTGTATAAGGATACAATGTCGCGCTTTCCAATGTGAAAGTATCTGCGCATAAATAATCCTGCCGATACTGAATAAATGTTTCCCGGAGCGGCGTCAATGTGAGTCCTCCCCTGCCAGACCATTAAGCCAAGCGTCCGTTTATCATCTATTCTTACACCTCCCGTAATGGCTGGGCCATCGGTTACAAACCCTTCATACACACGTGCCGTAAACTCTGGCCTCCAATTCTTCCTTCCCTCCTGCGAGAAGGCGTATTTCCATCCTTCCATACAAGTCCTGGCATCATCAGCCATTGTCTGGGCTTTTAAAGGAAATAAGACACTTATTAATAACGTTGTTATTAGTATTGTTATTCTCATAGCATTTATCAAATCCGGTTGCCGATAGATTCTTGCATCTATGTAGCTATCAAATTCCGATTGATCTAACACATTATACTCCATTACCTCCAGATGGCGCTCAATAAATTCCCTCATAGACTATAAAGTTTTCTTCACCGTCCATGTATAGGAATACAAGTTACACCCCTCGTCCACTTCTCCGGAGAATGTCAATGTGTATCCTTCGGCCGCAACGAATAAGGGATTGTAATGATACAGGTTCAGTTTTCCCAACTTCTTAAACGTAAGGCTGCCGTTTCCGGAAAACTTTACGGGGTCGCCCGTAAACTTGCCGCTACTCATCAGGATGATCGACTTTCCCGTCAGCGTCAGGTCGCATTCATGGAACAATTCAAATGTATGACCATCACTAAGGTCGCAGGTAAAGTTAAAGAAGGTAATCGCTTTTGCCATCACCAAGTAAGAATAACCTCCGGATTCGCCCATGAATGAGGTTCCGTCTGCTTCGATACGGAAGCAATCCCCAGATGGAAATACCCGGGGTTGGATAATAGGCCAAGTCCCTCCTTCTCCCACTTCCGGAACATCTTCTTCACCATCTCCTTTCTGACACGACACAATAACAGTTCCAGCCAGAGTAAATGCCAGGGCGGACAGGAACAGGAATCTTACAATCTTTTTCATGATCCTGCGAAGATAAGAAAAAGGCTGATTTACCAGCCTAATCCCTTCAGCCATTTCTCCACTTTGGCCCTGCCGGAGCGGACTTCGTGGCCGTAGATTGCGAAGCCCGGTTTGACATTTGCCTTCGGGAAAGCTTTCTTGACGTCTTGGACGGTTGAAGCGAGTCCGCTGCCTTCGTGGGTGGTGAAAGGAATGACGGTCTTTCCGTCCAGATTGATGTCACGGAAAAAAGTGAACATCACCTGCGGATAGGTGCCCCACCAGATGGGGCCGCCGATGAAGACGGTGTCGTACTTGGAAAGGTCTGGTGCATCTCCCTCGTAAGGCGGCAATTCTCCCTTATTGGCCTCTTCCTTTGCCAGGTTGATAAGCGGCGTGTAGGCCATTCCGTCGTACTTATGAGTGACGATTTCGTATTGGTCGGCGCCGGTAATCTCAGAGATGTAATCGGCCACAATCTTGGTGTTGCCCACCTCGATGTTTCCCACACTGTAGTTGTCTCCCGCGTGGGAGAAGAAAATGACGATGGATTGTAAAAGCATAATAATAAGTCTCATGTTGCTAAGTTAATCAATTAATCCCAGAGTTTGTAATAGCCCATCCAAGCCTTGATCTGCTCATAGGACATGTTGAAATAGCGTTTCTCTTCCCAGCCTGCCCTTACGCGCTACTTGAAGCGGGTGATGAACACCACGCCCGGCGAATTCCGCCAGCGCACCTTCCAGCCGAAGTAAATTGACTTTCTTGTCTATGCCTCCGGCATATCCGGTAAGTGAACCATCAGCACCTACGACCCTGTGACAAGGGATAATGAGCGATATTGAGTTGTGCCCCACTGCTCCTCCAACCGCCTGGGCGGCCATTCGGACTATGCCCTTCTGTTCAGCGATCCGCTTTGCTATGTCTCCATAAGTCATGGTCTTGCCATAAGGAATCGTCAGCATGATTTCCCAGACGGCCTTGCGGAACGGGCTGGCACGCATGACGAGGGGAGGCGTGAAGCCGGGCTCGCTACCGCTGAAATAGATGTCCAACCAACGGCAAGTGTCTATAAATACAGGAATAAGTTTTTCTTCATGCTCAGGGGAAAGCACTTCGGCAAAATGCATCTGTCCATCGAACCAGAGACCGATAAGAGATGTACCGTCACTTCCGAGGGTGATCCCACCGAGGGGCGATTCATAGTGCCAGATATAATCCGTCTTCAAGGTCAAATCCCGATTTATCGAATGAAATGCATCGCGTCCCACGGTTCGTCACTTCCTGGCATTGGTTTGCCTCCGGTTGCCTTCAGCAGGGCGGCCATGTTGTTGGCCAGTGTGCGCATCGTCTGCAGACCTTCGCGGTCCAGCGCCGCCTGACCGGGCTCACGTCCGTATACAATGTTCCAGTACTGCGAGGTTACAACCGGCATGCTCATCATCTGGAAGGGCATGTTCAGAGTTTCGAACGTCGCTGTTGCCCCGCCTCGGCGGCATACGGCCACAGCTGCTGCCGGCTTGCCCCTGAAGGCGGCCCCGTTCGAATAAAACGCTCGCTGGATGATGGATAGCACCGCCCCGTTCGGCTGTCCCCAGTATACCGGGGATCCTACGATAAGTGCATCTGACGAATTCATCTTTGCGGAGATGCCGTTGCAGACATCATCATCAAACACGCAAGCACCCGGGTTGTCCTTGCACGTATTGCAGGCGATGCATCCACGGACGGGTTTGTTGCCTATCCAAACGATTTCACTCTCTATGCCGAGTTTTTCCAGCTGCTTTGCAATCTCAGTCAAAGCGATGGAGGTGTTGCCCTTTTGGCGCGGGCTGCCGTTGATAATTAGTACTCTCATATCTTACTGATACTTGCAAATTCTGATTTATCTAACTCTCAAAGGTAATCATTATTATTCAGACCCTCTGGAACTATATAGATTTTTCGGTCGCATTTGGTCGCATTTTCCATTCATTATTTGAATACTATGCTGCGTGTCATGACATTATTCACCGAATAGATTGGATATCGCAAAAAGCGGGACTATCTGAACGTGGCGGACTGCGTCTTGGTCCTTTTTGTCTATGTGCTCCAACTCTGAAAAGTTCTCCAGTGAACTGCGGATAGCCTCCGCCAGATGTTTCTGGTGCATAAACTCGTACATACTCTTCATCTTTCCGCTGGTCCCGGCCTTACATTCTATGGGCAGGACCTTCAAGCCCCGGGCTATGATATAATCAACCTCTGAACGTGTCCCCTCGGCAGTATTCTCCCAATAAAACAGGTCATGCTGCATTCGGGGATTGTTATACTTCACAAGTTCCCATCCAAGGACCATTTCCGCGAGGCCACCTTTATTCACCAAATCTTCGGACGTGCCGGCGATAATCATCTCCGTCAACTGGCGGGCTCCACCGAAATCCAGATCCAGAATGCGCAGAAGAAGGCCGCTGTCCAGATAGATATACTTACGGAATTTGTCATTCACTTCCGCACCTAGGGGAAGTCCGTTCCCGGAAGTATAGCTCACCCTCTTGATGATACCGGCATCGCACAAAAGCTTCAAAGCTTTTTTCACATCGTCTGCCCGGTATCCGCCATCCACTTCACTATAGGTAAATTTGTCTCCAATCTGCATTACGACACTCTGTAAAGTGTTCCGAAGCAGCGTGGGGTCAACTTTCTTTGCGTATTTAGGGAAGTCATCATAATAGGTCAATTGAATGTCATCCAGTTCAGCCTGACACTGGCTGTAATCAGGCGTTGTTACCCAGGCTGCA
>JAEEXQ010000050.1 GCA_016287875.1 Bacteroidales bacterium
CTGCGGGGAGCTACATCCCTGAAGGGCTCTCCTCGCCGGCGGCCTTAGCCCAGCGACAAAAATGCCCGGCCGCGACCGGGCATGAGGGAAAACGCCGGGCAGTCAAGTGGCTGTGTATCAATGATATCCTGAAAACAAATCGGCCAAAATAACCGATTTGTTTTCAGGATATTGCTGTGAGTCAATGAGTTAGGTGCCCGGCGAAAAATGAGCGCGACGAGGCGGGGTGGGCAAGGTCAGGCGAAAGGCGTGGGTCAAAGCTTGCGGCCTTGGGTTTCGGCGCGGTAGGAGAGGGGAGTCTGGCCGGTGAGGCGGCGGAAGACCGTGAAGAAGTAATCGGTGTTGTCGAATCCGAGCTTGTACGCGATTTCTTTGATTTCGGCCGGGCTGTTGGTGAGCATCTCCTTGGCCTGGTCTATCTTCAGATTAAGGATATACTTCGCCGGCGAGAATCCGGTGTATTCCTTGAAGGTCCTACGGAAAGACGAATAACTTACGAAAAGCTGGTCCGCAAGCCCCTTGGGGTCGATGGAGAAGAGCTGCTCGCTCACCAGCATCTTGGCTTTGGCCATCAGCCTGTCGGTATTCGTAAGGGAGAAACTGCGGTTCCTGTTATGATAGTACGCGAAACCCAGCAGCGATGACACCAGCCCCGACAGGGCCTGCTGGAAGCCGGATTTCTGGGATTCGGCTATCTTGATGGCGCGCGAATAGGCGTCGAGCAGGTCGTCCTGGAACGACACCTCCATCACCGGGCGGTTCTTGCTGAAGAAGCCCTTTTCCACCAGCGCATCTGCCTGGGGCCCCTTGAAACCTATCCAGTATTCCGTCCAGCCGGTCTCTTCGAGGGGATGGTAGTTGTGCCATTCGCCGGGGAAGAGCATTATCATAGATCCGGCATTGACGGGAATCCTGCGGTCGCGGCCGAGGGTTTCGCAGGAAAAGCTGCCGCGCCCGGCCGTGATGTACAGCAACTGATATTCGTTCAGCACACGGCCCCTTTCAGGCGAAAAAAGGTATCTCGTAGGGTGATTTGCCGGGGGATAGGGGGTTCCGGCTTCGATCTCCTGCCGGCCGACGGAATTGACGGCAAGCCCCCACTCCAGGTCTACAGGATTGACGGCGAGGTACTTAAGGTGAATAGAGGTCATTTATTAAAGTTTTGTTGTCGCTGTGCAAAGTTATAAAACAATTTTGAATAGATATCTTTGAAAGCTACATAATTGAATCTAATGAACACGGATCACAAATTTCTGGCTTTCGACCTCGGCGCTACCAGCGGCCGCGCCATCGTGGGCGGCTTCGAGGACGGCAAATTCTCGATGGAGGAAATCCACCGTTTTCCCAACGGGGCACAGGTGAAATGCGGCTGTTTCCATTGGAACACCGACGAACTGTTCGGCCACATCAAGGCCGGGCTGAAGCGCGCCGCCGAACTGGGATATAAGATAGAATCCATAGGCATCGACACCTGGGGAGTGGACTTCGGCGCCATCGGTGCCGACGGAAGGCTCCTGGAGTGGCCCAGGGCCTACAGGGACCCGTACACCGAAGGGATTCCGGAGGAGGTTTTCGAGATCATCCCCCGCGAAGAACTCTACGGAGTGACGGGCATACAGATAATGAATTTCAATACCATCTTCCAGCTCTACGCGCAGAAGAAGGCGGAGTATTACCCTCTGCTCAAGGCAGATAAGATACTTTTTATGCCGGACCTGCTCTCCTATATGCTAACCGGGAAGATGGTCTGCGAATATACCGACGCATCCACCTCCGGGCTTATGAACCAGAACACCCGCCAGTTCGAGAAATCGTTCCTGGAGAGGCTGGGGATCAACCCGGACATCTTCCCCGCCATAGTCCAGCCCGGGACAAAAGTTGGAGTTTTGAAGCCGGAGATAGCGGCCGAAACCGGGATAGGCCGGGTGCCAGTGATCGCGGTCGCAGGCCATGACACCGCCTCCGCCATCGCCGCGGTGCCCGCCGCGAATCCGCATTTCGCGTACCTCAGCAGCGGAACCTGGTCCCTGATGGGCATAGAATCCCCCCGTCCGCTGATATCCGACGAAACCTGCAAGCTGAACTTTACCAACGAGGGAGGAGTCGAGGGAACCACCCGTTTCCTGAAGAATATCACCGGAATGTGGCTGCTGGAGCAGGCCCGCAAATCCTGGGCGAAGGAGGGACGGACCTATACCTACCCCGAAATCGAGGCCATGGCCAATTCCGCCGCGTCCTTCAAAGGCCGCATCGATCCCGACGACCCGAGCCTCGCCAATCCTGCCGATATGCCGGCGGCCATTTCCGCGCTGCTGAAGAAGGCCGGCGAGCCAGTACCGGAGAACGACGCGGAGATGGTACGCTGCATCTACTGCAGCCTGGCCGCCAAGTACCACGAGGTGCTGGAGATACTCCGCGCGCAGGCATCCTTCACTATCGACACCCTGCATGTGATAGGCGGGGGATCGGCGAACGACACTATGAGCCGTCTGACGGCGGCTGCCACCGGAGTGAAGGTGGTAGCAGGGCCTACCGAGGCCACCGCAATCGGCAATCTTATGATGCAGGCCAAGGCCGCCGGAGTCGTGCGCGACCGCTGGGCCATGCGCGAGATAATTTCAAGGGAATTCAAAGTCAAAACATTCTGAATATGAAAGAAGCAAACATCCTGAGCGCCTATGCGCAAGCGAAAGAGCGTTATGCCGCCATCGGAGTGGATACCGACAAGGCAGTCGCCGAACTTGAGAAGCAGCAGATCTCCCTGCATTGCTGGCAGACCGACGATGTGTCCGGCTTCGAAAGCGCCGGATCGCTCACCGGAGGAATCCAGACCACCGGCAACTATCCCGGGCGTGCCCGCAACATCGATGAGGTCCGCGCCGACCTGGAGTTCGTGAAGACCCTGATCGCCGGCAACCACCGCGTGAATCTCCACGAGATATACGGGGATTTCGGCGGCAAGTTCGTGGATCGCGACAAGGTGGGAGTGGAACACTTCCAGAGCTGGATCGAATGGGCAAAGGCCAACGGATTCAAGCTGGACTTCAACTCCACCTCCTTCTCGCATCCCAAGAGCGGAGATCTCTCGCTCTCCAACCCCGACAAGGCCATACGCGAATTCTGGATCGAGCATACCAAGCGCTGCCGCCGCATCGCGGATGCTATGGGCAAGGCCCAGAACGACCCCTGCATAATGAATATCTGGGTGCACGACGGGCAGAAGGATTACACCGTGAACCGCAAGAAGTACCGTGAGATACTCGCTGCTTCGCTGGATGAAATCCTCAAGGAAGATCTTCCCGGAATGAAGAGCTGCGTGGAGGCCAAGCTGTTCGGCATAGGCCTCGAGAGCTATACCGTGGGATCGATGGATTTCTTCGAAGGATACTGCGCCACCCGCAAGGTCATCTACACCCTCGACACCGGCCACTACGAGCCCACCGAGAACGTTGCTGACAAGGTCAGCTCCCTGCTTCTCTATGTTCCCGAACTGATGCTCCACGTCAGCCGCCCCGTGCGTTGGGACTCCGACCACGTGACCATAATGAACGATATGACCCTCGATTTCTTCAAGGAGCTTGTCCGTGCGGACGGATTGCAGCGCGCCCACGTCGGCCTCGACTATTTCGACGCCTCCATCAACCGTATCGGCGCCTATGTGATCGGCACCCGCGCAACCCAGAAGTGCATTCTCAGCGCCCTGCTGGAGCCTCTCGCAAAACTGCGCGAATACGAAGCTGAAGGCAAGGGATTCCAGAAGCTCGCCCTTCTCGAGGAAGCCAAGACCCTGCCTTTCGGTGCGGTGTTCGATTACTTCAACTTCAAGAACGGCGTACCCGTAGGCGAGGAATTCATCCCCGTCATCGAAAAGTACGAGCGTGAAGTAAGCTCGAAGAGGTAAGATCAGATAGAGAAAATAATTGGTCGCTTCCACAAGCAGGTCCCCTCACCTGCTTGTGGTGCGACCTCCGCACTAGTGTCTGAATAGTTTTTTCATGCGGTTGGGATAGGTACTTCGTCTCTGGTGGGGATGGATGCCTGGGCACCCTTGCGCTGCACTGTGATCGCGGCTGCCGCGGTAGCGAAGCGGGCTGCATCCTGAAGGCTCTTGCCTTCGGAAAGGGCTACGCACAGCGCTCCGCAGAAGGTGTCGCCTGCCGCAGTCGTATCCACGGCATCGACCTTGAGGGCGGGGATGGTCTCGGACTGTCCGTCTTTGAACACCAAAGCCCCGTTGCTGCCGAGGGTAACCACGAAATCCTGCACTCCATATCCCTGGAGCACTTCCACGGCCTTTGCCAGCGATGCGCGGTCGGTGACTTCGCATCCGCTCATAAGGGATGCTTCCGATTGGTTGGGGGTCATCAGGCTGACATAACGGAACAACTCCCTGGGGAGTATGCAGGCCGGGGCAGGGTTGAGTATCACATATACACCGGCTTCGTGGGCTATCTTTGCCGCACGGAGCACGGATTCCACCGGTATTTCAAGCTGAAGGATCAGGAAGCCGGCGCTGCGTATGACGTCCGCGATGCTGTCGATGTCGGCGGGGGTGATGTCGCCGTTGGCTCCCGATGCCACTGAGATGCAGTTTTCGCCGCGTTCTCCCACGAGTATCAGGGCGCTGCCGGATGCTTTATCGGAACGCATTGCGTGGGAGATATCTATCCCTTCGTTCTTGTAGGTCTCCAGGGCTTTGTCGCCGAAGATGTCACGACCTACCTTGCACACGAAGCTCACATCTCCTCCCAGTCTCTTGGCGGCCACCGCCTGGTTGGCGCCCTTGCCGCCGGGACCCATATAGAACACTCCGCCCGTCACGGTTTCGCCGGGAACGGGGAGGCGGGTTCCTTTTATGGTCATATCGGTATTGCTGCTGCCGATGACGAGTATGGATTTGTTCGCTTTCTGCATCAAGCGAAAGTTGGGAAAAGATCGGCAGAAAGCGGCAAATCAGCCGGAAGAAACAGAATGCTTCCGCCTTAAATTTTGCGCAAAGTTTGCGCAAAATGCACCGATTGGCCCTGAATCAGACTGGGCATGAGGCGTATCTGGGACACCATGTCCGGGCGCCTTTCCTGCATCATCTGGTCGCAGAGGATCTTGACAGCCAGACGTGCCATATTCTCGACAGGCTGCCCTACACGCGTTATCGGAGGGGTAAGATAGTCCATATACATATTGTCGTCGTAGGAGATTATGGATATGTCTTCCGGCACTCTCAGGCGAGATTCGTGTATGGCTTTCAGTACTCCCAGAAGTATGGTGTTGCTTAGCGCAAAAATTGCGCTCGGGATGTTGCCGCCGTTAAGCAGAACTTTGGTTTCGAGGTAGCCGTTCTGCACCGAGAACTCATCTCCCACTACCTTGGCGTTCTTCTCCAGGCCGGCCTCCTTCATCGCCTGCATATATCCTTCCACCCGTTCCTGGTTGGGCATCGAATCCCTCTTGCCCTGGATGCAGACTATCTTTTCGTGCCCGGCCTCTATCAGCGTCCTGGCGCCGTCCTGGCCGCCCTTGAAATTGTTCGTGGTGACGTAGGAGAGGGATGTGGACTCGTAGAAGCGGTCGATAAGCACCACCGGAATCTCCTTCCCTATCTGCTCGAGCACTTCGGGATTATCCCCGCAAGGGACGGCTATCATCCCTTCTACCCGCCTAAGAAGCAGCGACCTGGCGCTCTCGTAGAGCCTGTGCTCATCTTCCATAGTGTCCACGAGGATTACCGTGTAGTCGTACTTGTCCAGTTCCTTCACAATGGAACTGGCCATATCGGCAAAATATGGGTTGGCGATGGAAGGAAGCAGCAGGCCTATCATCCTGGAACCGCCGCGCCTTAGGCTCATCGCCGTGAAGGGAGGGATGTAGCCGGAGCGCGTCACCTCGGCCATCACCTTCTCGGTCATCGCCTTGCTGATGCGGTATTTCTTGCTGTTGCCGTTGATTACGCGGGATACGGTCGTTATGGAACAGGCGCAGTTTTTGGCTATAGCTTCGAGTGTCAGATCTTTCATAGCGCAAATATAAGAAATCTGCGCAAATTTTGTGCAGCTCTCAGTCTATTACCAGTTCCACCGGGCAGTGGTCGGAGCCGAAGATATCGTTGTGTATGTCGGCGGATTTGATGCGGGATGCCAGGCCCTGGGAGACCAGGAAGTAGTCGATACGCCAGCCTACGTTCCTTTCGCGGGCGGCCATACGGTAGCTCCACCAGGAGTATTTGGCTTCGCCGGGATGCAGGGAGCGCCAGCTGTCCACGAATCCGGCCCCCAGCAGTTCCGTCATCTTGCCCCGCTCCTCGTCGGAGAATCCGGCATTGAAATGGTTGGTATCAGGATTCTTGAGGTCTATGGGCTCGTGGGCGACGTTCATATCTCCGCAGATAATCACTCCTTTCTTTTCCGCCAGGCCTGATACGTAGGCGCGGAAGTCATCCTCCCAGCTCATACGGTAGTCCAGCCTGCGCAGCCCGTCCTGGGAGTTGGGTACATAGGTGTTCACCAGGTAGAAATCCGGCATTTCCAGGGTGACTGCCCGGCCTTCGTGGCCGTGCTCTTCCACCCCTATGCCGTAGGCCACGGAAAGAGGCTCCTGCCTGGTCCAGATGGCCGTGCCGGCGTATCCCTTCTTTTCGGCATAGTCCCAGTAGGAAGTGTAACCGGGGAATTCCATATCGATCTGCCCCGCCTGCAGCTTGGTTTCCTGCACGCAGAAGAAGTCGGCGTCGCACTCCACGAAGATGTCCGCGAAGCCTTTCCCGGCCACGGCCCTGAGGCCGTTCACATTCCAACTGATGAACTTTGTCATTCTATGGTCCACTCTGCACCATCCTTGGTGTCCTTGACGGTAATGCCCAGGGCCTTGAGAGCATCGCGGATGGCATCGGATGCTGCCCAGTCCTTGTTGGCCTTGGCCTTTGCGCGCTCTGCGAGCACCATATCCATGAGCCCGCCAATCACCTTTCCGGAACCGGCTTCGGCCGCTTCTTCGTCCTTGAGGCCGAGCACGCCGAACACTATGTCGTCGAATATCTGCACCAGGGTATCGAGGTCGCCCTTGCCGAGCTTCAGCGAGCCTGCTTTCGCGGAGTTGATGATTCGTACGGCCTCGAAGATGTGGCTGAGGGCGATGGGGGTGTTCATATCGTCGCAGAGGGCGTCATAGACACCGTCGAATATGGCTTTTACCTCGGCCGACTCTGCAGGGCAGCTGTCAGGTGCCACGGCCTCGGAAAGCTCGCCGTAAGGCAGCTGGGGGGCGTGCTTCCCCGCCATAGCGTAGAGGTCCTTGGCTGCCTGCATCACCTTCTTGTAGGCCTTCTCGGCGGCCTGCAGGGCTTCGTTGCTGAAGTCCAGGGTGCCGCGGTAGTGGGCCTGGAGTATGAAGAAGCGTATGGTCATAGGGCTGTAGGCGCGCTCCAGCTTGGGATGCTCGCCTGCGAAGAGCTGAGGCAGGGTGATGAAGTTGCCCAGGCTCTTTCCCATCTTCTGCCCGTTGATGGTGATCATATTGTTGTGCACCCAGTAACGCACGCCCTGAGTCCCTCGGGAGGCCACGTTCTGTGCAATCTCGCATTCGTGGTGGGGGAACATAAGATCCATTCCGCCGCCGTGGATGTCGAACTCCTCGCCGAGGTATTTCTCACCCATTACCGAGCATTCCAGATGCCAGCCGGGGAAGCCTTCGCTCCAGGGGGAGGGCCAGTGCATTATGTGCTCGGGCTCTGCCTTCTTCCAAAGCGCGAAATCGAAGGGGGCGCGCTTGTCGCTCTGGCCGTCGAGGCTGCGGGTGCCTTCCAGGGTATCGTCCAGATTGCGCCCGGAGAGCACGCCGTATTTATGGTCGGCGTTGTATTTCTGCACGTCGAAGTAGATGCTGCCGTTGGATTCGTAGGCATATCCTGCCGCAAGGATCTTCTTGACAGCCTCGATCTGCTCGACGATGTGGCCTGATGCGCGGGGCTCGATCGAAGGCGGAGCTACGTTCAGCTGCCTCATGGCTTCGTGGTAGCGCAAGGTGTAGGCCTGCACCACTTCCATAGGCTCCAGCTGCTCCAGGCGGGCCTTCTTCGCTATCTTGTCCTCACCTTCATCGGCATCGTGCTCCAGATGCCCCACGTCGGTGATGTTCCGCACATAACGGACCTTGTAGCCGAGATGGCGCAGGAGTTTGAAAAGCACGTCGTAGGTTACGCCGGGGCGGGCGTGGCCGAGGTGGGCGTCACCATATACGGTGGGGCCGCAGACATACATCCCGACGTGACCGGGATTTACCGGTTTGAAGATTTCCTTGTTACGTGTAAGGGTATTTGTGAGGAAAAGAGTCCTGAATTGTTTCATATTACAAAGATAATAAAAAATAAGCCGCCCGATGTCGGGCGGCTTAAATTCTAGCGTATTGTCCTACAGATCCATAAGCTGGTCCTGTACGGCCTCATCCTTGCGCCCGACCACGATATCCTGGTAGTCGGAGAGACCGGTACCTGCAGGAATCAGGTGGCCACAGATGACGTTCTCTTTCAGGCCCTCGAGGTGGTCGACGCGGCCGCGGATGGCGGCTTCGCTGAGCACCTTGGTAGTCTCCTGGAAGGAAGCTGCGGAGATGAAGCTATTGGTACGGAGGGCGGCGCGGGTGATACCCTGCAGCATCAGGCGTGCGGTTGCAGGCTCGGCCGGGCGGGCGGAGATGCCCTTGCGGCCCTGACGCTCGAGGGAGGAGTTCTCGCTGCGCATATCGCGTGCGGTCACGAGGTCACCCATCACGTAGCGCTCGCTGTCGCCCGGATCAAGGACGAGATACTTGCCGTAGATGGCGTCGTTCACGTCCATGAAGAGGCTCTTGTCCACGAGCTCGTCCTGAAGGAACTCGGTATCGCCGGGGTTGGTGATCTCCACCTTGCGCATCATCTGGCGGACGATGATCTCGAAGTGCTTATCGTTGATCTTAACGCCCTGCAGACGGTACACGGCCTGTACTTCGTTCACAATGTATTCCTGGGCCTTTACAGGACCGAGGATGCTCAGGATGTCGGTAGGGGACACACCGCCGTCGGACAGCGGAGTTCCGGCCTTCACGTAGTCGTTCTCCTGTACGAGGATCTGCTTGGTCAGAGGAACCAGATAATGCTTCTCGACACCGCTGCGGTTCTTCACCACGATCTCGCGGTTACCTCTCTTGACCTTGCCCATAATGACCTCGCCGTTGATTTCGGAGAGGATGGCAGGGTTGGAAGGATTACGTGCCTCGAAGAGCTCGGTAACACGCGGCAGACCGCCGGTGATATCGCTTGCCTTACCGATGGCACGAGGGATCTTGATGATGATGTCGCCGACCTTGACGGGCGAGGCGTTCTCCACGGTTACGTGTGCACCGACCGGCAGGTTGTACTGACGGATGGTGTTGCCTGCGTCGTCGAGGATGACGAGGGTCGGGTTCTTGGTCTTGTCCTTGCTTTCGATGATGACCTTGTCGGTGCTCATGCTGAACTCGTCGGCGTTGTCCTTGCGGAATGTCACGCCTTCGATCATATTCTCGAAAGCTGCCTTACCGGCGGCCTCGACCAGGGTAACTGCATTATAAGGATCCCACTCGCAGATACGGTCGCCCTTCTTCACCTTGTCGCCTTCTTTCTTGAAGAGGATGGCTCCGTAAGGGATATCGTACTGGGAATAGGCATATCCGGTGTTCTCGTCGACAATGCGGAGTTCCGTCATGCGGCTCACGACCACGGTCTCGGTGCCTTCTTCGCCAACTCTCTCGATGGTACGGAGTTCGCTGAACTCGAGGCGTCCCTCATACTTGGAATCGATGCTGGAGTCGACCACGGAACCACCGGCGGTACCACCGACGTGGAAGGTACGGAGGGTAAGCTGCGTACCAGGCTCACCGATGGACTGTGCGGCGATGACGCCGACGACCTCACCCTTCTCGACCATACGGCTGGTAGCAAGGTTACGTCCGTAGCACTTTGCGCAAACGCCGTGACGGCTCTCGCAAGTGAGAACGCTGCGGATTTCGACCTGCTCGATGGGGAGGCTGTCGATAAGTTCGGCTTCCTTCTCGCGGATCTCCTCGCCAGCGGCAAGGATGAGCTCTCCGGTAAGAGGATTGAAGATATCGTGGACCGTAGTACGGCCGAGGATGCGCTCGCCGAGGCTCTCGACGACTTCGTCCTTGTTCTTGATGGCCGTAGCGATGAGGCCGCGGAGGGTGCCGCAGTCTTCTTCGGTAATGATCACGTCGTGCGATACGTCCACCAGACGCCTGGTCAGGTAACCTGCGTCAGCGGTCTTGAGGGCGGTATCGGCCAGACCCTTACGGGCACCGTGGGTGGAGATGAAGTACTCGAGCACCGTCATACCCTCCTTAAGGTTGGAGATGATAGGGTTCTCGATGATCTCTGCACCGGCGGCACCGGACTTCTGCGGCTTGGCCATAAGGCCTCGCATACCGCAGAGCTGCTTGATCTGCTGGGTTGAACCACGGGCACCGGAATCGAGCATCATGAACACGGGGTTGAAGCCCTGCTGGTCGGCGGAGATCTGCTTGGTAACGATACCGGTCAACTTGTTGTCGATACCGGTCCAGAGGTCGATCACCTTGTTGTAACGCTCGTTGTTGGTGATGAAGCCCATCGCGTAGTTGTTCTTGATATCGCCCACCTGCTTGTAGCCTGCGTCGATGAGATCCACCTTCTCCTTGGGGATGATGACATCGCCGAGGTTGAAGGAGATACCGGCGCGGAAGGCCTGGTCGTAACCGAGGTTCTTGATATCGTCGAGGAACTTGGCGGTGCGGGTCACACCGGTGTTCTTGATGACAAGGGTGATGATGTTTCGCAGGGATTTCTTACCGAGAATTTCGTTCACGTAAGGAACCTCATCGGGAACATACTGGTTCACGATGATACGGCCTGCGGAGGTCTTGATGATCTTGGTTCCCTTGGAAGGATCCATCTTGTCGGCAGGGACGCGGACATTGATCTCCGCGTGCATGTCGATCACCTTTTCGTTGTAGGCGATGATGACCTCTTCGGGGCCGTAGAACGTAAGACCTTCTCCCTTGGCACCGGGACGGATCTTGGTAATATAGTACAGACCGAGCACCATATCCTGGGAAGGAACGGTGATAGGCGCACCATTGGCGGGGTTGAGAATGTTGTGGCTTCCGAGCATCAGCAGCTGGGCCTCCATGATGGCGGCGTTGCCGAGAGGAAGGTGGACAGCCATCTGGTCACCGTCGAAGTCGGCGTTGAAAGCCGTACAGGCGAGAGGGTGGAGCTGGATGGCCTTGCCTTCGATCATTCGGGGCTGGAATGCCTGGATACCGAGGCGGTGGAGGGTAGGTGCACGGTTGAGGAGCACGGGATGGCCCTTCATCACATTCTCGAGGATGTCCCAGATGACGGGATCCTTGCGGTCGACAATCTTCTTTGCGCTCTTTACGGTCTTCACTATGCCGCGCTCGATGAGCTTGCGGATGATGAACGGCTTGTAAAGCTCGGCTGCCATGAACTTAGGCAGACCGCACTCGTGCATATTGAGCTCAGGACCTACGACGATAACCGAACGTGCAGAGTAGTCCACACGCTTACCGAGGAGGTTCTGGCGGAAGCGGCCCTGCTTACCCTTGAGGGAGTCGGAAAGGCTCTTGAGTGCGCGGTTGCTCTCGCTCTTGACTGCGGAGCTCTTCTTGGAGTTGTCGAAGAGGCTGTCGACGGCTTCCTGGAGCATGCGCTTCTCGTTGCGCAGAATCACTTCGGGAGCCTTGATCTCGATGAGCTTCTTGAGACGGTTGTTGCGGATGATCACACGCCTGTAGAGGTCGTTGAGATCGGAGGTAGCGAAACGGCCGCCATCGAGGGGGACCAGAGGACGGAGATCCGGGGGAATGACCGGGATCACCTTCATGATCATCCATTCGGGACGGTTGACGCGCTTGCTCTCCGCGAACCACTTCACCACCTGGAGGCGCTTCAGGATTTCGGCCTTGCGCTGCTGGGAAGTCTCCACGAGCATCCTCTGACGGAGTTCGAAGCAAAGCTGCTCGGGGTCGATCTCCTTGAGGAGGTCGTAGATACCCTCGGCGCCCATCTTTGCGATGAACTTGTCAGGATCGGAATCGGGAAGATTCTCGTTTCCGGGAAGCTTGGCGAGCACGTCGAGGTACTCATCCTCGGCGAGGAGCTCGTACTTGGGCACGTCGCTGGCACCCTGGCGGGTGACGATGTACTTCTCGTAGTAGATTACCGACTCGAGCTTCTTGGAAGGAAGTCCGAGGACGGCGGAAATCTTATTGGGAGCACTCTTGAAATACCAGATGTGTGCAACGGGCACGGTGAGGGTGATATGGCCCATCCTTTCGCGGCGGACCTTCTTCTCGGTAACCTCGACGCCGCACCTGTCGCAGACGATGCCGCGGTAGCGGATCCTCTTGTACTTTCCGCAATAGCATTCGTAGTCCTTCGTAGGACCGAAGATCTTCTCGCAGAAAAGACCGTCCCTCTCGGGCTTGTAAGTCCTGTAGTTGACGGTTTCCGGCTTGAGGACCTCTCCGCAGCTGCGCTCGATGATGTCTTCGGGCGATGCCAGGGAGATGCTGATCGTCTGGAAATTGCTCTTTACCTTGTTTTCTTTGTTATTGAAATTAGGCATATTCCTTTTGAGTTATCCGTTAAAAACTATTCCAGAGTAACCTTAAGGCCCAGACCCCTGAGCTCGTGCAGGAGCACGTTGAGCGATTCGGGGATTCCTGCCGGCGGCATAGGGTCACCCTTGACGATGGCCTCGTATGTCTTGCTGCGGCCGGTCACGTCGTCGGACTTGACCGTGAGGATTTCCTGGAGCACATTGGCTGCGCCGAAGGCCTCGAGGGCCCAGACCTCCATCTCACCGAAACGCTGGCCACCGAACTGGGCTTTACCGCCGAGAGGCTGCTGGGTGATGAGGGAGTAAGGTCCGATGGAACGGGCGTGCATCTTGTCATCGACCATATGGCCGAGCTTGATCATATAGATGACGCCTACGGTAGCGGGCTGATCGAACCAGTCGCCGGTGCCGCCGTCGCGGAGGCGGGTCTTGCCATAGCGGGGAACGCCGGCCTTGTCGGTCCATTCTGCAATCTCGTCGTTGCTGGCACCGTCGAAGATAGGGGTGCTGAACTTGACGCCGAGCCTGCTTCCGGCCCAACCGAGCACGGTTTCGTAGATCTGACCGAGGTTCATACGGGAAGGCACGCCCAGAGGGTTGAGCACGATATCCACGGGAGTACCATCCTCGAGGAACGGCATATCTTCCCTGCGGACGATCTTAGCTACGATACCCTTGTTACCGTGACGTCCTGCCATCTTGTCACCGACGGTGATCTTACGCTTCTTGGCTATATAGACCTTGGCGATCTGCATTACACCGTTGGGAAGGTTGTCGCCGACCTTGATCTGGTCCATCTCCCTCTTGCATACTGCAGCCTCGTTCTTGAGGGTGAGGCAGTAGTTGCCGATGAGGTCGCGGATCAGAAGGTTGGTGTCCTTCTCGGTGGTCCATTTGCCTGTATTCACATTCTCGTATTCGATGTTCGCGAGCACGTCCTTGGTGAACTTCTTGTCCTTGGCCACCACTTCGACTCCGAAGAGGTCGAACACGCCGGCGCTCTTCTTGTCTTTGGTGAGGACTTCGAGTTTGTGGAGGAATTCGGTGCGGAGCTTCTCAGCCTTGGCATTGAATTCCGCCTCGCGGATCTCGAGACGAGTCTTCTGATCGTTCTTCGCAGCGCTCTTCCTTCCGCCTTCCTTGTTGAGTTTGGCGTAGAGGGAAGTCTTGACCACGGTACCGCTCAGTGAAGGGTTGGCCTTGAGGGATGCATCCTTCACATCACCGGCCTTGTCGCCGAAGATGGCCTTGAGGAGTTTCTCCTCAGGAGAAGGATCGCTCTCGCCCTTAGGGGTGATCTTACCGACCATGATGTCACCGGGTTCGATGTGGGCACCGACGCGGACGATACCGTTCTGGTCGAGATCCTTGGTTGCATCCTCGCTGACGTTAGGGATGTCGGAGGTGAGTTCCTCCATACCGCGCTTGGTGTCGCGCACCTCGGTGAGGTACTCGTCCACGTGCACGGAGGTGAGGATATCCCACTTCACCATCTCTTCGGAAAGCACGATTGCATCCTCGTAGTTGTAACCCTTCCAAGGCATGAACGCCACTTTCAGGTTGCGGCCGAGTGCGAGCTCGCCGTTCTGGGTGGCATAGCCTTCGGTGAGCACCTGTCCCTTCTCGACCTTGTCGCCCTTGCGGACGATAGGAATGAGGTTGACGGTAGTGCTCTGGTTGGTCCTGCGATAGTTGGGGAGTTTATATACGGTCTCTTCCGGAGCGAAGCTTACGAAGGCTTCGTCCTCGGTACGAGCGTACTTGACGTGGATTTCGTTGGCATCGACATAGGTGATCTCACCCTTGCGCTCGGCCACGAACTGGGTGCGGGAATCCAGGCAGACGCGCTCTTCCAGACCGGTACCCACGATAGGGGATTCGGGCTTGAGGAGCGGCACGGCCTGACGCATCATGTTCGCGCCCATAAGTGCACGGTGGGCATCATCGTGCTCGAGGAAGGGAATCAGGGAAGCTGCAACCGAAGCCATCTGGTTAGGAGCAACGTCCATGTAGTTCACTTCTTCCTTGGTGACGACAGGGAAGTCGGCCTCGAGACGGCACTGGATGCGGTCTTCGAGGATGTTGCCCTCGTCGTCCATGCGCACGTTGGCGAGCGAGACGTACTTGTTCTCCTCGTCTTCGGCCGTCATATAGTGGCAGCCAGCGGCGCTCAGATCCACTTTACCGTTCTTGACGTCGCGGTAAGGTGTCTCGATGAAACCGAGGGAGTCGATGCGGGCATATACGCAAAGGCTGGAGATCAGACCGATGTTCGGGCCTTCAGGGCTCTCGATAGGGCAGAGACGGCCATAATGCGTATAGTGCACGTCGCGGACCTCGAATCCGGCACGGTCGCGGGAAAGACCTCCCGGGCCGAGAGCGGAAAGACGCCTCTTGTGGGTGATTTCGGCAAGAGGGTTGGTCTGGTCCATGAACTGGCTCAGCTGGCTGGTGCCGAAGAAAGAGTTGATCACCGAAGAAAGGCCCCTGGAGTTGATGAGGTCGGAGGGAGTGAACTGCTCGCTGTCGCGGACGTTCATCCTCTCGCGGATAGTACGGGCCATCCTGTTGAGGCCGACGCTGAACTGGTTGGCGAGCTGTTCGCCCACGGTGCGTACGCGACGGTTGCTGAGGTGGTCGATATCATCCACGGTAGCCTTTCCGTTGATGAGGCGGATGAGGTATTTGACGATTTCGATGAAATCCTCCTTGGTGAGAACGCGGAGGTTCTCGTCGGTGTTCAGCCCGAGCTTGCGGTTCAGGCGGAAACGGCCCACATCGCCGAGGTCATAGCGCTTCTCGCTGAAGAAGAGCTTGTCGATGACGTCGCGGGCGGTGTTCTCATCCGGCGGTTCGCTGTTGCGGAGCTGCTTGTAGATGTAGTTCACAGCCTCGATCTCGGTGTTGGTGGGATCTTTCTGGAGGGTGTTGAAGATGATCGAGTACTCGCTAGTGCTCACCTCGTCCTTCTGCAGGAGAATGCTCTTGACGTCGGTGTCCAGGATGGCTGCGATGGTCTCGTCGTCGAGCACTGCATCCCTCTCCACGATGGGTTCGGTAC
>JAEEXQ010000051.1 GCA_016287875.1 Bacteroidales bacterium
GGTGTTCCTGGTCTGCAAGTTTTTGGCGGACCGGGAACAATTTCGGGCTTTTTTGTGCCTGGTCTGCAATTTTTTGGCAGACCAGGAACACCTAGGAGCTTATGCCGGCGCTAACAATGGCAATTATCGTGCAGCAGCCAAGTGATTGATAGATAGGTGATAACCGGAAAGAGAATCGTCGAAATTCGATTCTCTTTCCTGGAAAGTGTTGGTAATCAAAGGGTTAAGTGCTGCATAGCGGGCGTGTTCTGCGGCACCGCCGCCCGTCGAAGCAGGACGGGCGGCTACAGTTCGGGCGCTTCGGGAGGCTCTGGGGGAAGGCCTTCCTCGCGCCCGACTGTTGCTCGCAGCCGCGAAGGAAAGGAGGAAGGGGAAATCATAAAAGAAGCCCCGACCAAAGCCGAAACCCGGCCAACCCCTGCGCGAAGAAAGCGCAGCGGTTGGGCATTAACTATCTTTTATTTGTAGTGACCGAAGGCCGAAAGCACCAGAACCTCGATCACGTCATCATATATCTTATACACAAGTCGATGCTCTTTGGTTATTCTCCGAGAATAGACCGTTCCATCATAACCCTTGAGCGGTTCTGCCTGTCCAGTCCCGGTTCTGGGATGCTCTCTTAGTTCATCCAGCAGCTTTGCTAGTTTCGAGATGGTTTGGGGTGCCTTCTTTTGTAGCAATCTTAAGTCTTTCTTTGCGTCTTCCGAAAATACTATGCTATACATATTACCCCTCGTTAATCATTCTCTCTAAGAAAGCGTCTGTGCTTTCGTTCTCCTGCATCCTATGTACTTTTCCTGCCTCATAATCAGCAATACCCTGTCGTATTTTAGCATCAAGTGTATCTCTGTCGATGAGAGTATCCTCCTCAGAGATAGGAACTAGGCGATAGCTGCCGTGAGACCTGGAAGTTATCACGACATCGTTTACGCGGGCCAAATCAAAGTATTTCCGTTGGTTGGCCCTGAATTCTCTACTGCTTACTACAACCATAACTTTATCCTTTTGATACTGCAAAGATATGTATTATTATGTAAAGTACCAAATTGGTACACATTTCTGGATTATCAAACCCGCCAGATTAAGTTTGGGCGAAGTGGGGGTGGAAATAGATTGCCGATCAGGTCGGCAATGACAAAAGGGTGGGTCGGGCATGACGAGAGGTCGGTCGGGCATGACGAGAGGTTGGGTCGGGCATGACTGGGAAAGGTACTGGGCATGGCAAGGGAAGGTCTTGGCGGGATGGTAAATTCGAAAGGTTTTAGTTAAATTTGCATTGATGGAGTCCCGGACTTACATAGCTATAGATCTGAAGTCGTTCTACGCGTCGGTGGAGTGCGTGGCGCGGGGGTTGGATCCGCTGACGACGAATTTGGTCGTGGCGGATGCAAGCCGCACGGAGAAGACGATCTGTCTGGCGGTGACGCCGTCGCTTAAGGCGTATGGCATCTCCGGACGCGCTCGGCTTTTCGAGGTCGTGCAGCAGGTCAGCCGGGTCAACGCCGAGCGCCTCCGGCACGCCCCCGGCCGGCGTTTTTCCGGCATAGCCACCCAGGACCCCGAGGTCAAGGCAGACCCTTCGAAGGCCCTCGGCTATCTCATCGCCCCGCCCAGGATGCGTCATTATATGGAGGTCAGCAGCCGGATCTATGACATCTACCTCAAGTATGTATCTTCCGAAGACATACATGTGTACTCCGTGGATGAGGTGTTCATCGATGCCACCCAGTACCTGCGCATCTACGACACGAACCCGCACGACTTTGCGATGCGGATGATACGCGACGTGCTGGCCGCCACCGGTATCACCGCCACCGCCGGCATCGGGCCGAATATGTATCTGGCGAAGATCGCGATGGATATCGAGGCGAAGCACAATGCTCCGGACAAGGATGGGGTGCGGATTGCGGCGCTCGACGAGGCGTCCTACCGGCGGAAATACTGGACCCATCGGCCTCTGACCGATTTCTGGAGGATCGGCAAGGGGCTGGCAGCTCGCCTGGAGGCCAACGGGATGCACACGCTGGGGGATGTAGCCCTCTGCTCGGTGCGCAACGAGAATCTGCTCTACAAGCTGTTCGGGGTGAATGCAGAGCTGCTGATCGACCATGCGTGGGGATGGGAGCCCTGCCGGATTTCGGATGTGAAGGGGTATCGGCCGGAGGGGCACAGTCTGTCGAACGGGCAGGTGCTGAGCGAGCCGTACTCTTTTTCGAAGGCGCGGACGGTGATTCTGGAGATGACGGATCTGCTGGTGATGGAGATGGTGTCGAAGAGGGTGGTGGCGGATCAGATGGTGCTGACGGTATGCTATGATCCGGAGTCGCTGGAGGCGGGCGAGGGCGGCTATTCCGGGCCGGTGGTGAACGACTGGTACGGGCGGCCGGTGCCGAAGCCCGCACACGGATCCATCAACCTCGGAAGGCAGACGTCATCTACCGACATAATCCTGAAGGCGGTGGGGGAGCTGTTCGACCGTATCGTGGACCGCGACCTGCTGGTGCGGCGTATGTACATAGTTGCCAACCATGTGATTCCGGAAGATCAGGCCGCGGGGGTGCAGTTGAATCTGTTCGAGGAGGAGCCGGATCTGGAGAGGGAGCGCAGCAGGCAGGAGGCCATCCTGAAGATAAGGGAGAAGTTTGGAAAGAATGCGATCCTGAAGGGGATGAATTTCGAGGAGGGGGCGACGGCGAAGGATCGTAATAAGCAGATAGGAGGACACAAGGCGTGAGTGAACTGGATAAATACGCGGAGATACTGGACCTTCCGCATCACGACCCGGATCCCGTAAAGCATCCGAGGATGAGCCGTCGCGACCGCGCAGGGCAGTTCGCGCCCTTCGCTGCCCTGACCGGGTTTGACGAAACCATCGAACAGGCCGGCTTGGAACATGATTCGAATTATTAGCTTTTATACTAGTGTGGAGAGGCGTGGCAGCGGAAAGGCGTGGCGGCTAAATACCTGAGTGACAGGCTGATAGTATAAAGCCTCCCCCTCGTTTTTCTGGGGGAGGCTTTGTGCTAAACTGCTGTGTATCAACCGATTGGCCGCCACGGCCCGTCGCGAGCCGTGAGCCGCAGCCTACGGCGAAGCTGCGGCACCGCGGGGCCGCGGGTCAGCGAACCGTGTAGTCCAGGGTGATCTTGATGTCGGAGGAGGAGGCGCCGATGAGGATCTTGTAGGCGCCGGTGTCGACCTTCCAGCTGTGCGTGGCTACGTCGTAGTAGGAGAACTCGCTGCGGGGGATGGAGATGCGGAACTCGGCGCTCTTGCCTTTGGCGATGAACTTCTTGTCGAAGCCCTTGAGTTCGAAGGCGGGGCGCAGCACCGAAGGCTTCACCGGGGCGACGTACACCTGCACGGCCTCGGAAGCATCCACCTTGCCGACATTCTTAACCGTGAACACCACCTCGCAACCATCTTCCGTAGCAACGACCGAACCGCCGGAGTACTCGAAGGCGGAGTAGCTGAGGCCGTAGCCGAAGGGGAACATAGGCTGCACGCCGAACCTCTCTACGCCACGGTATCCCACGAACAGACCCTCGGTGTAGGTCGAGTGAGGCATGGGGTCGCGGCTGGGGCTGACCTCAAGCACTGAAGGGGAAGTGGAGTGATAGTACTGCGCGGCAGGGTTCTTCTCTTCCGTACCCCAGAAGGTGAAGGGCAGTTTGCCGGAAGGGGAGACTTTGCCGGAGATGATGTCCGCGAGGGCCTTGCCGCCTTCCTGGCCGCCGTACCAGGCCATAATGATGGCTGCTACGTCGTCCTTGAAGGGATTGATGTCTATCTCGCCGCCGGAGTTGACGACCACTACGGTATTCTTGTTAAGGCCCGCGGCGGCTGCGATGAGCTCGTTCTGGCCTTCGGGCAGGGCGTAGGTACGGTCGTGGTTCTCGCGCTCGGTATCGCTGTTGAATCCTACGACGACCACGACGGCGTCAGCTTTGGAGATGGCTTTCTGCTCGTCGGCGGAGAAGTCGCTGCCCTCGATGAGCTGCACGTCGAACTTCTTGCCAAGGGCCTTGAGGCCGGCGTAGGGGGTGATGTTGCGCCCGGGGATGGGATCCATCCTGCCGGAACCTCCGCCGAAGGCAACGGTGTTGGCGTTGGGGCCGAGGACCACGATGCGGCCCTTACGCACGGGCAGGAGGCCGTTGTTGGTAAGCAGCACGGGAGCCTCGATGGCGGCGTTGTAGGCCATCTGGCGGGAATATTCGTAGTCTTCGGGGATGGATTCATCCTTCGCAGGCTTGTCCAGGAGGCCGAAGGCGATGAAGGTCTGGAGAATGTGCCGGCACATCTCGTCGAGGCAGGATTCGGGGAGGACGCCGTTCTCGATGAGGGGCTTCACCATCTCGGGCTTGGTAGTGAAGTTCGCGGGCATCTCGAGGTCGAGGCCGCTGGTGAGCACTCCGAGGGTGGTGTAGGTGGATTTCCAGTCGGACATCACAATGCCGTCGAATCCCCACTTGCGGAGGTTCTCCTTGATGAGCCAGGAGCTCTCGGCTGCGTGCTGGCCGTTGATGGCGTTGTAGCTGGTCATCACTGCTGCAACCTTGGCGCGCTCCACGGCCTTGCGGAAGGCAGGGAAGTAGATTTCGTTAAGGCTGCGCTCGTCGATGACGGAGCCCACGCGGTGGCGGCTGTATTCCTGATTGTTGCCGACGAGATGCTTGACGGTGGCAATCACGCGATGGTCCTGGATTCCCTCGATGTAGTTGACTGCGATCTCCGAGCTGAGGAAGGGATCCTCGCCATAGTACTCGAAGTTGCGGCCGCAGAGGGGGGAGCGGTAGATGTTGACGCCGGGGCAGAGCATTATGCGCACTCCGCGGGCGGTGGCATCGAAACCTATTCCGTCGCCCACACCCTTGGCAGCATCGCGGTTGAAGCTGGCTGCAAGGCCTATTCCGCAGGGATAATAGGTGCTGTTGGTCTTGTTGCGCACGCCCTGGGGGCCATCGGCCATCCTCACTACGGGGATGCCCAGCCTTTCTATGCCATAGGTGTGGAATCCATCGTCTTTTCCGGAGATGAATTCAATCTTCTCGTCGAGGGTCATCTGGCTGACGATGCTTGCCGCGCGGTCTTTGTCGTCCTGGTTGATGATGTAGGGTTGGGCGCTCAGGGCCGCGGAGAACAGCATCGCTGCTGCAGAAGCTATAAGGTACTTTTTCATATGTGTATAACTAAAATTCAATGAAAACGAAGGAGTGAGGCTCCATCGCGAGGTTCAGGGTGCCGTCGGGCTGAAGGGCGACCGGGTATTCGGTGTACATGTTGAACTGGTCGGTGATGTGGCAGCGGACGTTCTCGTCGAACTTGCCGGCGGCGAGGCTTACTGTGATGTCTTTAGTCGCAGTGATGTTGTCGTCCTGGCAGTAGCGGCTGACAAGGATTCCGAGGCGGCCGGAAGCATTGCGGGCGGCGGTCACATACACGTCGGGGATATCGCAGGAGGCCTTTACCTGGGTGCCCAGGGTCTTGAGCTTGCCCCAGGCATACAGTGCCCAGTAGGGCCAGATAGGAGTGTTGCTCAAGGTATCGAAGAGCCCGTTGAAAGCCGTGCCCGGAGTCCAGACATAATACATCATCATGTCGGTAGGGCAGTCCTGGCCCAGCTGCATTGCGGCACAGACGAAGGCGCCGGCCTTGGGGCTGGACATAGTGCGTGACGAGTAAGGATAGTCGTCGGTCCAGCTCTTGATGTAGTTCCATTCGTTCAGGAAGGATTCGGCTTCGCTGTAGCCGTACTTATCGAGAAGCGCCCGGACCTGATAGGAATAATCCACATAGATGGTAGGGTCGTTCTCGTAGATGTGCCAGGCGAAGAAGTCGAGAGGGACGTTCCTGCGCTGCATCTCGGAGAGGAGCCTTTCGTACCAGACGGGCACGGTACGCACGCCGGGGTCGGTGCCGGACATTGCCGGGCCGCCGATCAGCAGATTCGGGAAGCAGCCCTTGAGGTGCTTTACGGCCACCTCGAAGAAGTCGTAGAACTGCTCGGGAGAGCCTGCCCAGCAGCGGGGATCGGTCTTCCATTTGTCGCCGTCCCACTCGAGGTTGGGCTCGTTCCAGACCTCCCAGTACTTGATGTTGTAGTGGAATCCGTCGGCCCATCCCTCGTTATAGTGGCGGATGATGTGTTCGCATATCTTCGCCCATTTCTTGTAGTCCTTGGGAGGGTAGATGTTGTATTTCTTGAGGGGCTGGTTCTCGATGCTCTGGCCCAGGCGGTAGAAGACCTCCACGCCGGCGTCCTGTATGCTCTTGACGTACCTGTCGGTGAGTGTGAAGTCGTACGACTCGGCCTTGTCGGGGTTCTTGGAGAAGTCCGGGAAGATTATGGAGATGTCCACCACGTGCTCGCCGTAGGCACCGTATCCGGCAGCGTCGTGGTTGCGGGAATATCCCACGTTGGCAGCCTTGAAATAGCCGGTGGTGCCGGTGTAAACCTGCTCTTTATTGTTGATGCGGGGGCCGTTGTTGACGGCGTTCATCCGCTTGATGGGACCCACCGTTTCGCCGGGGGAAACCACGATTTGAGCCGAAAGGCATATGCCTGTGCAGATGATTGCCAGGCCTGAAAGGATGATTTTTTTCATCGTTTTACTTGAGTAGGATGCTCTTTTCGCGTTTCACAAATTGGATAGGAATTCCGGAAGGGTCGCGCATCATCGCTCCGTCGAATCCGGGGTTTTTGTCGTGGGTCACCAGGGTTGCACCGGCCTTGACGAGGCGCTCGATGTCGGCATCCACATCGGTGGAGGTGAAGCCGAAATGCAGGGTCAGAGGGTCCATGTTGGCGTAGTCCGGAGCCTGGGGCTGGGTCTTGGCGCGGTAGAGCTCTATGGCCACGCGGCCGCTTGCATCGACGATGAAGGTGGTGTGGGTTTCGTCGTCGCGTTCGTAGGTCTTGGTGAATCCGAGGTTCTCGCACCACCATTTGGCGGTCGCGACGGGATCCGCTACGTCGATCGCGGGGTGTTCAAGTACGAAGCCTTTGGGCTTTGTGGTTTTTTCTTTCTTTGTCATGGTATTAGTGGTTTTCCTTTTTGCGATATAGTTCTTTACGTCCACCCATTTGTAGTAGGGGCCGGAGTATGCTTCGAGTTCGGGGATGAGGGTTTCCTGCTCGTTGGCGAGGAACTTCACGAGCACCAGGCCCTTGCGGTTCCTGTAGAATATGAGCTGTAGGTTGGCGGCGTAGGGGCAGAGTTTTGCACCGTTCCAGTTGCCGTAGGCCTGTTCGGGCGTGAGGCGGGGATAGCCGTAGCCTTCGAGTCCGAAGTATGAGCAGATGCCGAGGAAGGGCCAGTCGTGACCGAAGATTAGGTCGGCGGCAACGGGGGCACCGGCAATGGCTGCATCGGCTTTGCGCACCATTTCGTCGGCAAGCCTGGAGGCGCGGGGCAGGCGCTCGTCACCGAAAGGCACGGAGTTGCACTGCTGCAGATAGGCGCTGAAGGCGCCGCGGTTGAAGTTCGAAAGCACAGCCTCCCAAGGCAGGAAGCGGAAGAGGTTCTCGTCGATGTCGAAGGCCTCGGTGATTCGTGCAAGATTGTAGATGTACGAAGCCAGCCTGCCGGGTTTCTTGAAGATGGCCTTGCCCCGCTCAGGATCGGTGAAGATGCGGGAATATACGTACATCGTATCGTATTTTACGGCCGTCATGGGTCCGTGGACGATGGCCCCGGCTTTCTCCTTTACTGCGGTAGGGGCACCGTGGCTTATGATTTTCTGGATTGTTTCGCCGGCATCCCAGGTGATGACTAGGTCGGTCTTGCAGGACTGCAGCGAAGATGTGAATGCGGCCATGCTCACGAGGCAGCGGGGGACCACCGACGACAGTGCGTGCACTACTCCGTTACGGAATACTCCGGGATAGCGCTGATACATCCGCCTGGCCAGCATCTCATGCTCCCTGGCACCTCTGGGGGTAAGGCGTCCGTCCATGCCGTCGTGCAGTTCGAGCACCTTCTTGGCATAGTAGAAGAGGGTATCTCCCGAAGGAGTGAGTATTCCCTCGTTTGCCGCAATCTGCAGGTAAGAAATAAGCTTTTTCAGGGTCTCGTCGCTTCCGTGGCTGCGGGATCCGTGCCTGCCATAGTGGCTGATGTAGAAGGGCTTGAATCCGCCCGGCGCGGGAGTATCCTTGATGGGCAGGAACTCGTAGGAATGGGTGTTGAATCCTGCTCTCTGGGGAAACTCGCGCAGATACGCATCCAGCTCAGCCGAAGTCTGAGCGAATGCGGCCAGCGAAACCAGAAGCAGAAGGGTAGAATATAGGAATCTTTTCATATTACTTGGTTAGGTATGCTTTCACGTCGTCCCAAAGGTAGTAGGGCCCGGAATAGGCCGTAATCTCAGGTATGAGGGTTTCTTCCTCGTTGGCGAGGAACTTCACCAGCACCGCTCCCTTGCGGTTCTTGTAGAACACCATCTGGAGGTTGGTGGCGAAGGGGCAGAGCTTCACTCCGTTCCAGTTGCGGTAGGCTTCTTCTGCGCTTAGGCGGGGGTAGCCGTAGTTTTCCAGCCCCAGGTAGGAGCACAGCAACAGGAAGGCTACGTCGTGGCCGAAGCGGAGGTCGGCGGCAACAGGGGCTCCGGCTATGGCTTCGTCGGCCTTGGATATGATGTCCAAAATCAGCGGTTCGGTGCTGGAGAGAGCTTCTTCGCCGAAGGGAAGCGAGTTGCAGAAGGCCAGGTAGAAGTTCAGTGCGTGGCGGGCGTAGTATGTTTCGACCACTTCCCAAGGCAGGAAGTTGTAGCGGTTCTCTTCGATATCATAGGCCTCTGCAAACTGGGCGAGGGAGAAGACGGCGGAGATGAAGGGTTTGGATTTGCCGGCGATCTCCCTGCCGCGGACCGGGTCCTTGAAGAATCTGGCGAAAACGGCCAGGGTGTCGATGGTGATGTCCGTCAGCGGCCCGTGGACTATGTCGAGGGCTTTCTTCCTGGTTTCTTTCGAACTGATGCCGGCTACCAGGCGTTGGAATTTTGCTCCGCAGTCCCAGGTGATGACGAGGTCTTTCTTGCAGGATTTGAGCGAGGATGTGAATGCGGACATGCTCACGAGGCAGCGGGGTACATCCGACGATATGGCGTGCACCTCCCCGTGGCGGAATACGCCGGGGTAGCGCTGGTACATGCGCTTTGCAAGCATTTCGTGTTCCCTGGCTCCTCTGGGCGTAAGGCGCCCGTTCAGGCCGCCGTGGAGCTCTATCATCTGCTTGGCGTAAGCAAGCAGGGTGTCGCCCGAGGGAGTGATGTTCCCTTCTTTGGCCGCAGTCTGAAGGCAGTCCCTCAGCAGCACATAGGGCGCGTCGCTAGAGTGGGAGCGGGAGCCGTGCCTGCCGTAGTGGCTTATGTAGAAGGGCTTGAAGCCCTTAGGCGCGGGGGTATCTTCCAGAGGATGGAACTCGTAAGAATGTATGTTGAACGAGGCGCGCTGGGGGAATTCCCGTATATACGCTTCCATCTCGGGCGAGAGCTGGGCGTAGCTGACAGCGCTCACCAGAAGTAGGCTTATGCTTATGAGCAGTCGTTTCATTTGCCTAGAACTTAAGGGGTTTGATGATTGTTACGAAGCGCTGGACTCCGGCACCCGGGGTGCGGGTGGCGTCCAGGCGGATAAGCGGGCGCTCGGCCTTTTCGTGCATGGCCTCGCTGAACCAGTCTTTGTCTATGCTGACGGTGGAGCCTTCCGGGCCTTCGACCGTGATCTGCAGGCCGGCATCCCCGTCTTTGTAGATGAAGCTGCCGTCGGCCTGTCTTTCGACCGTTCCCCGGCCGAGTCCGTTACGCAGGGTGAGCCGCCCGGTGGCGGGGCCGCGGACCTCGTCCGTTATCACGAAATAACTTTCGTCGATGAAGGAGATGCTGCGGCGGCGGGTAAGGCCCTTGTAGGCCTCGTGCTCCACGGTCAGGACCTGTCTGGGGCCCTCGGCCGTCCATTCGAGGACCTGCGGATGCGGGTCGTCGTAGTCCCTGTCGTCCAGCGTGAGGGCGTTGTGGCGGGCGGTGGCCTTGAAGTAGGCCCGCTGGCGCTCGATTTCGGCGTCGCCGGAGTAGGTGTAGGAGCCGGCGTCCGGCATCAGGATCTTTCCGTAGGCCCAGAGTTCGAAGGTGCCGAAGTCGGGCTGGGCGTGCCACATTCCGCGCTCGGTGGCCTTGATGGGCATTATTATGCTGGCGGCATCCCATCCGCTGCGGAAGCAGTAGAATCCGCTTTCCGGGTGTCCGGAGGACTTGTAGTCGGGGTCGGGAACGCCGATGTGCTGCAGCAGTTCGCCGTCGGCGAGGTCATCCCTGCGGCGGGCGTCGCTGAAGCAGGGGTGGGTTCCGTCGGGGTAGCAGTAGTCCAGGTAATACCTTGTCATCTTGACCAGCCGGTCGAGGCATTCCTGAGGGAAGAGGCCCAGCCTGCCATTCATCCGTGCTACCTGGATGGCATCGTCGTAGGACTGCACGAATCCAATGTGGTATCCCGGATCCAGTTCGAAATGACAGCCGTCGGGGGTGCTCTGGCGGACTATCTCCTTGTTCAGGTTCTCTGCCCCGGCCCTTACCCAGGACTCCGCGTCCTTGAATTCGGGGAAGCAGATTCCTGCGCGGATGATTCCGGAGGATTGATGGATGAGATGGTTGCCGGAGGGGCTGAAGGAGCTCATCAGCACGGTGGCGTTCTGATGATAGGCACGGAGGAATTCCAGCAGGAATCCGGGCTTGTAGCAGCGCGCATCCTTGAAATAAGAGAAATGCGTGCACCAGCGCAGCAGGCGGATTCCGACTTCCAGCGGCCTCCAGGCGAAGCATTCGTTGGGGGAGTCCACATCGATGGTGCCGCTGCTGACGGTGCCGTTCCCGGAGACGCCGAAGGGCTTGTAGGGGTTCTTGGCCACCCAGTCGCGGAATTCTGCAACATACTCCCTGGCGAATTTCTTCTTACCGGTGGTGCAATAGACCTTGCCGAGCGATGTCCACCATCCCTGGCGGTGCAGCTGCACGCGCATTTCGATGTCCTTTACCGGCCAGTATTCCCAGTTTATGTCCTTGCCGTAGTTCCAGACCGTATCTTCCAGAACGTGGAATCTGTGATGCATCGCATCGCCGGCCCAGATGTAGTCTTTGCCGGATGCTTTCCGCGAGTCCTGGCCGGGAATGTATATGTCTTTCCTGTGGCGATAGTACTTCAGCAGGGCCTTGGATGCCTTTTTCAGACGGCCTTTTTCGTAGTTCTTCCTGACCTTCTCCAGCCCGGGGCGGTTAAGGTCCAGGAGTTCGAACACGTCGCGGCCGTCGTCCGCCATAGCGGCGGACAGACTCATAATCAAGCCCATAAGGCATATGGCCAGCCTGCGTATCATCTGTACTTCTTAATATCGTATTTCTTTGCGCCCAGCACGGGGAAGACTCCTAGGCCCCAGGGCTCGTGCCATTTGACGGAGCCGCGCAGGCGGTTGTCGGGGTCGTACACTCCGTACACCAGTTTGGATACTTCCGGAGGTGCGGGCACGGTCTGGCCGCCTTCGAAGTTGAGCACTCCTATGGTGAGGTTGACCTCGGCGGGGGTATTGCCGAACATCTTTCCGCGCGTGGTGGAAAGAATCACCCGGTTATGCTGGGCCACTATATGGCCTATGGTAGATAGGTGCGTGGCGTCGTGAAAAACGACGGCCTCTTCGCAATTATGCACGTAGAGGTAGTCCGCACAGACGTGCTCTCCCATCACGAATCCGTAGCGGAAGCCCTGGACGGCAACATTGCGAAGAATCTGGTCGTCGTTTTGGTTTCCGGAGGTATGGAGACCTACGGTATGGCAAGGGTTGGGCTGGAGGGATTTCCCCAGTTCGGTATCTCCCACCTGCTCGTCGAGGCAGAATTGGGAATCCTCCACAATGAGCCTGGATACATTCTTGAGGAAGGCGGCCGATGTGGTGGGATACATCCTGCCCGTGTCGAGGTGCACCCGTATTTCCAGGTTCTTCATAGAGAAGACGGTGCGGGAGAAACGTCCGTCGCAGCTGTCGCCCTCGGGGGCCGCAATCACTGCCCAGGGCCTTTCGAGGGAATCCCGGACTTCGGGGGCATCCCAGGTGGAGTGCAGGCAGGTGTTGGACCAGCTCATAGTGCCGAACTTAGTGGGTTCGAAGTTCTGGGCGACGCTTTCCTTGGGGCGTACCTGGTAGGAGTAGAGCAGCTTGCAGGGCATCTCTCCTTCGAACTGGATGTTGGAATCCCCGGCAGGGAGTATGAGCTGCGCGCGTACCAGACGGCCGTCTGCGGTGTATTCTTTTGCGGGGGATGAAAGCAGATATCCGTGCTCGGTGTAGGGGAAGAAGAGTTTCCCTCCGCCGCGGCTGTCCAGGAAGTCGATGGCCTTCTGGATGGCGGGGGTGTCGTCCGTGACTCCATCTCCCTTGGCTCCGAAGTCCATTACGTTGAGGGGCTCCCAGCGCAGCGTGCAGTCGTCGGTGATGACCAGCGGGCGTGCGTCGGGTTCGCGGAAATCGAAGCGGATGTTGGAGAGACGCACGTTCTTGGCGTGGCGGATGTAGAGGCCGGACGAGGGCGATATCTTGCCCAGGCAGCGGTTCTCGGGGTAGGATTTCTCGTTCTCGGGAACTACCAGCTTGCCCATCTCCTCCGTTCCTCCGCCAGGGGCGGTAATGCTTATGTCGGAGAGGGAGATATCTTCCGGATACAGGCCGGGGACGCCCGTGATGGAGCTGCACATCATACTTTCGCTGACGGCGGTCACTCCGCTGATGCTGATGCCCTTCATCCTGCTTCCGCCGGGATAATCCGATTCGCAGCGGCGTCCCATACGGATGAAGATGGGCGTCTGGACATCCCTCATCGCGACATTGCTGATATTCACGTTCTCGCAGATGCCGCCGTCAACCACCTCTACGGCTATGCCGGAGATGACCGTTACCGGGGCGCTGATGCCGGGGAGCTTGGTGGACCAGTGGCGGAAGTTGTCCTCGCTGGCTCTGCGGACGGTAATGTTGCTGACGGTGACGTTGCGGTATCCGACGTCGGATCCTGTGCCCAGCTTGATGGCGTTGCAGTTGGACGCGGCGACGCAGTTGCTTACGCTGACATTCTCGCAGAGACGCTTGCCCGAGCCCTTCAGGCAGATGGCGTCATCCTCGCAGTCGAAGATGCAGTTTTCCACTACCACGTCCTTCGATTCTATGTCTATGCCGTCGTTATTGTAGTTGCAGTGGGAATACACTTTGATTCCGCTGACGCGTACTCCCTCGCAGTCGGTGTAGTACTCTACCCAGTGCGCGGAATTCTCGAGACGGACGTCGCGCACTACTATGTTCTTGCACTCGCGGAAAAGGATGATCATAGGCCTTCCGCCCGGATCTGCCTTGCCTACGTTGAACGCAGGGTGGCCGCCCTGTCCGTCGATGGTGCCGAGTCCGGTGATGGCGATGTTCTCCTGATTATTTGCAAAGATCAGGGCCGAGTGAGGGGACCTCTTGCCTTCGGGGCTGACGTAGTGAGCCTTTTCGTATGCCTCGATATCGGCGACCCCGAGCAGTCTGGCACCCATATCCAGGTGGAGCTCCACGCCGGACTTGAGTTCTATGGGCCCCGTCAGGAACTCTCCTGCAGGGATGGTGACGGTGCCGCCGCCCTGGGCGCTGAGCTGGTCGATGGCCTTCTGGATCACCGGCGCATTATCTTTTACCAGGCCGGCCTTTGCTCCGGCCTTGGTAATGACAATGTTGCCGTTGCCCGCAAAAGCAGGCAAGGTTAAAAGCAACGAGGCTAGAATCAGCGCTTTCTTTAGCAGTCTATCCATTCTCCTACTTTCTCGTAAACGAAGCTTGCTATCTTTTGCATTCCTGCAGCATTGGGATGGGCATAGTCATACTTGGGTATGCCGCTGCTGGAGTTGGCCTTGTAGCCGAATTCGCCCAGGATGTCCACCGCGCGTACGTAGTCGCTGGAATAGCGGGATACGATCTGGTTGATGGCCTGGCCCTGTCCGTAGTACAGGTAGTCGCCGATGATGCAGACTATCTTAGCTTCGGGGTAGCGGGTGCGGATCATCTGTATGAGGCGGATGTAGGCGGAGCAGAAGGTGCTGCCGTCCAGGGCATCGGCCTGCTCTACGGTGGTGGCGGCATTTGCGCTTGCCACAAGTTCGTCAAGCCTTGCCGCGGAGCTCGCCGGGAATGATTCCGCGCCCATTGCAACACCTTCGATAAGCTCTTCGGAGGTGTTGTTGTAGAGGGTGTGGCCGTAGTCGTTGGTGCCACCGAAGATGCACACCACGTCGGGGTTGCCGAGGCCTTTCTGCTGCAGGCGGGTACCGAAGTCCCAGCCATACCAGTAAGCGCCCGAATCACCGGTGGAGTTCTGCACTATGGTGGTATTGCCGGCGGAGATGTTCTTCTCGAAGGTGCCGGTGCTCATCTTCTGGTAGATGAGCTTGTGCCACCAGGTATCCGTCACGGAAGTAACGTCCCCGTCGCTCTTGGGATAGTAGGCTCCGCCCTTGGTCTCGTCGCACCAGCTCTTGAAGGTGGAGATGGAGTCCCCGAGTATGCTGACCTTGGTGGTGCGGTTGGCGTCTTCAATGGCCGTCACGGTGACCGTCAGGTCGCTGATGAAGGCACGGCCTTTACTGCTGGAACCACCGTTTTTCCCGCCGAAAGCGATTCGGTCTCCATTTCGGAGAACCAGGCCTGTAACGCTCTTAGTGGACCAGTCCGTATTAGAGAAATTGATTGTTTGATAGAGGGTTTCATCGCTGTCATCCGGCCAGTCGAATGAGGCGGTGTGTGCACCGGGATTGGCTTTGGCCAGCTCCGGATTCAGGACAACCACGGCCCAGTCTGCATCCTGGCTGGTGTTGAGACGGGCAGCGGTGATGGTCACCGTAACCGTGACGGTCTTACCGTCGGGAATATTGAATTCGGGGGTGACAATCCAGCCTCTGCTGGAGGAGGTGCCCAATTTTAGATAACCGGGGTGCAGGTAAACATTCGTGTCGGAGAGCCAGTCCTTCAGGCGGCTGTTGTTGAGCGCCGTCGTCGGGGACTTGAATGTTATTTCAGCGCCGCCGGAATAGTGGTAGCCGTTGAAAATATTGTTGCCTGAGTTGTTTTCGCTTGTCTTGACTCCGGTATTGGCAAAAATGGAGTTATCGCTGGGGCGGAATCCCACTGCAGTGGTAATGTGGTCGAAATCCCAGCGGATTTCTCCAAAGTCTTCCGCCAGGGCGACGCCTGTTTCCGTGATGGATTCGCTCATTTGAACAATGTTGAACGCATCCGTGGTGGCTTTGACGGCGGCCGATTCCAGATTGTTGGTGGTGTCATAGACCTTGATCCAATAGTCGGTGGAAGGCGTGAGCCCACCAAAGACATACTTGGGCTGTTTGCCCTTCCAGGCACCCAGATCTTCAGGGAAGTCGAAGGACTGGTCAACCTGCGTGCAGGCGCTGTCCTTGTACAGCGTGGCTGTGTAGGCATTGGCCACATCGGCCGATGCGCCATTTCCTTCCGTCCAGGTGAAGATGAGGGTCGAGGAGGAAGAAGATACCTCTTCAACACTGATGGGGGCCGGATTTTCCAGGCTTACAATCTGTACCTTCACATCGTCCAGGAAGAAGCGGTTCTTGGTGTCGATGTTTTCGTATGAACCGATGATCAGGCAGCTGTTGCTGTTGA
>JAEEXQ010000105.1 GCA_016287875.1 Bacteroidales bacterium
AAGGGTATTCCTTGCCGTCACTAAAAGATCTTGACCTGATTCAGAGATGAAAAAGATAATTGCAAGCTTGTTCCTGGCCTGCCTCAGCTTGGCGGCCGGGGCCCAGTCTTCCAAGTTCGACACTGGCACGCGCTCGACTTCGGCGCTGGGTCAGCTGGAAGAAATCAGCGGGCAGAAAGTATCCCGCCCCAATAACGATCACCGCATCGTGATTCCTGCAACACGGGCCGTAAGCGCTGCTAGTTCCGCACGGCCTTCCTCCGGCGGCAACAGCACTCTGAGCCTTGCTTTGGGGATAATTACCCCTATGCTTTTCAGTGCCCTGGACGCCTTGGAAGAGAGCAGGTCCGCCGAACCTTCTACGGTCGGGACCTATGAACTGGCTCCGGATCCCGTGGCCCCCGATATCATCGACGAGTGCGGCGCGGACATAGTAGGCGGATTACCTTCCGGATGCAAGTTCGAGAGGCACTATCCCGTCCCTGGCGACAAGGATTGGTATCTGGAGCTCGACATGACGAACGAAAGCTCCGTTGACCACGATTTTACTGTGATTTATTGGGAAAAAGAGGGGAAGGATGGCGTGCCCAGGCTGAAGGTGCTGCGCAGCGGCCTCCCCCAGAACCGTATCCACGATCCGCTGCTAGGGAACAGTGTGAACGGCCATTACGATACCGGCACTCTCACAACTCGTTACAAGATAGAGAGAATATTGTTTTTCTCGCTTTAATTGGCGATATTTGGCACTTATGAAAAAAAACCTTTGTGCCATCGCCGCCAGTAGCCAAGATGAATAGGGAGATATGGATAGACTGGATGAGACTGGCGGCCTGCTTCATGGTCGTGGTTACCCATTGCACGGAGCCGTTTTACCTCGGTGGCGAAGGGTCTCTCATCCTTACTAAGGCCGATTCTTTCTGGGTGGCCGGATTCTGCGTAATCACAAGGGCGGCCGTGGCCCTTTTCGTGGTGGCCTCGAGCTACCTGCAGTTCCCTCTGCATTACTCTCCCGGAGAATTCCTCCGCCGCAGGGCCGTAAGGGTGCTGGTGCCGTTCCTCATCTGGAGCCTGGTCTATGCCTTCGTCTGGGGCAATCCGGTGCAGAACCTGAAGGATCTTGTGCTCAATTTTAACTATGCCGCGGGCCATCTCTGGTTCGTCTATATGCTCATAGGCGTATATCTGGTGATGCCGCTTCTCTCCCCCTGGGCCGAGAAGGTAGGCAAAAAGGAACTTCAGGTCTATCTCGGAATATGGCTTTTCACGACCTTGATTCCGTTCATACGCCACTGGGCCGGAGGGGTCATGCCCGTTATCTACGGACCTTCCGGGCTGCCGAACGCTGCGAAATATCCCATTTGGGGCGAGGCTTTCTGGAATACATACGGCGTGTTCTATTATGTGAGCGGATTCATAGGATTCCTGCTTCTGGGGCTCTATTTCCGTAGATTCGTCGGAGAGCTGTCCTGGAGGAAGACTCTGCTTACGGCCGTGCCGCTATTCTTGGGCGGATTCGCCATAGCTTTCTTCGGCGTACTCCGGAGGATAGGTGCCGATACCCACGGAGTCTTTCCCTTCGAAGGCCCGGTCGGTTTCGCAGCCCTTTGGGAAGGTCCGATGCACAACGACACCATCGCCATCCCTCTTATGACGGCCGGTCTGATCCTTCTGTTCCGTAAGATACGGGGTGGCGGCCGCTTTTACGAGAAGCTTGTGCTGCCGGTCTCCAAAGCGAGTTACGGGATGTATCTTTGCCACCTGCTCGTCCTCGTGCCGGTGTCAAGCTGGCTCAGGGGTTCCCTCGGCCTCGGAGCCGATGGGCTGTTCGGCCCCGTCTGGACTACTCCGGCAGAGATTCTCGCCAGCGCATTGCTGACCTTCATCGCCATCGCCGTCATCTGCCCGCTTATCCGCCGGATCCCTAAGGTGGGCGGATGGATAATGGGTTGAGTAATATTTTGAGAAATGACTTTCAATACTTACGGAGACAAAACGAAGCCCAGCCTGCTTCTAATTCCAGGACTGGGGGTATCCTATGAGATATTCCTTCCGCTGATCGATATCCTTAAAGACCGGTTCAACATTCTTGCGGTCGGAGTCGAGGGCTTCCTGCTGGGGAAGGAATCGAATTACACTTCGGTTGACGACCAGGCCGGGAAAATCATCAAATACGTCCAGGAGAACCTGGGAGGCCATCTGGACGCTGCCTACGGGCTGTCGCTCGGCGGGAAGATACTTTCCCGGGTGCTTGAGCGCGGTGAGATTGTCATCGACCACGCCATCATGGATGCCGCCCCGCTGCTGCCGCTCCCCAGGTGGAGCGTGGATCCCATCCGCTACTATCAGAGTTTCAATGTCTGGTCCTGCTACCACTGGACCGGTTTCTGGCGGTGGGTGTTCCATTCACATTACATAGACGTGATGTTGGCCGAATGCAAGAAAGTGTGGCCCTACGGCAAGGGAAAAGCGGTGCGCGACGGATACAAAGATATCTATACCAATAAATTGGAGTCCATCCACGGGGATGATATCCACTTCTGGTACGGGACCAAGGAAGCCTTCGTGGCTAAGCCCCAGGCCAGGCACCTGTGCGCCATCCATCCCGACACTCAGGTTGAGGTGTTCCCCGGAATGAACCACGGGCAACTCCTCATCGACCACCCGGAAGAGGTTGCCAGAAGAATAAAGGAGATAAATGGCTGATGGAAACAGACAGAATTAAACTCCGTCCCTGGCGGGACAGCGACGCTCCCGCGTTGTATAAGTGGGCATCGGATCCCGATGTGGGGCCCAGAGCCGGATGGGCGCCCCATCAG